>JAKSCJ010000391.1 GCA_022360675.1 Lysobacterales bacterium | reverse complement strand
CGAGCACGAGCAGGACGCGAGTGCAGTGATCAAAGGCAGGATGCCGTTTGATCACGATCGCCGAGAACGTTCTACTAACCTGGGAATCACTCACCTCACACCAGCAGCTTTTCGCCCCTTTTGGCTGCTCCAAAAGGGGCTCGCCGCCACACGCCAGTGTGTCTTAAGAAAACAAGCCTCAATAGGTGGCGAAACAATAAAATTAGCGTGTAATTATAGTTTCCAAAAAACCATAACCCCCTATAATCAAACCAAGAAAACACGGATTTCCCCAGTTGCCGAAAGGACTCAACCAAACACTATTCTTCTTAACCCTAAGCATGTCCCTAAGCCCATGCTTAGCAACCGATGAAGCGCCATCCCCTTGGCAATTCTCCGGAACCCACCGAATTCGCTATGAATACCTCAACCATCAATTCCGCAATGATTTATCCGGTAACGATGAAGCCTTAAGTTTAAGAACCTTACTCAAAGCCCGTTATCAAAAAAACCATCTACAACTCACAGCCGAGGTTCAAGATTCAAGAGCGTATTTGAATCAAGACGAAGATAACGTTACGGCTACGAGTATTGTGAACACTGGGGAGTTGCTGCAAGCCAATGTTCAGTATTCGCTACACGATGTCTTTAACGATAACGATCAACTGAATCTCTTAGCGGGGCGCTTTACTAAAGACTTAGGCAGTCGCCGATTGGTGGCAAGGAATCGCTTCCGCAATACCATTCAAAACTACACGGGCTTGTGGTTTGAATGGTTGAATAAAAACGCGGTTCACATTAATGCTTTTTACACCTTACCCGTGCTTATTCAACCCAATGATACTGATGCCTTAATCGATAATGAGGTGGCTTTTGATGATGCCGATTTTGATCTGCGTTTATGGGGTGTGCATGCAGCTTGGCCTACGTCTTGGTGGGATACAAAAGCCGAGGTTTATCTCTTAGGCTTGCAGGAAGATGACGATCAAGAACGGCAAACTGCTAATCGGCAACTCTATACGCCGGGTGTTCGTTGGTATCGTTCACCACAGGTGGGGCGGTGGGATTTTGAACTCGAACAAATACTGCAGTTTGGTCAACGTCGTTTAACACGAGATGTAGAAGATAAAGTAGATTTAAACGTGTTCGCGCGTTTTCATCATGTGCGTGTGGGTTATACCTTTGATGCAACCTGGTTACCCCATGTGGCATTGGTGTACGATTTTGCCAGTGGCAACACTTTGGAAGCGGGCGAGTATCATCGTTTTGATACTTTGTTGGGGCCGCGTCGGGGTGAGTTTGGCCCTACCGGTATATATGGTTTGTTATCGCGGAATAATATTTCTTCAGTAGGTGTGCGCTTCAGTATTCAACCCAGTGAACGATTGGATGCCCAAGTGTTTTGGCGGGCGAGTTATGCCGATGAAGTAGTGGATACTTTTACCCGCACCGGGCTTAGGCTTGATCCCGCTGATCCGGCTGCGGCATCGGTTTCGCGTTTTGCTGGGCATCAAATCGATACGCGTTTGCGTTACTGGTTATGGCCAAAGCACTGGCGTTGGGAAGGTGGCCTGACTTGGTTTGCACGCGGCGGATTGCTGCGTGCGGCACAAACTTCAGCAAACCCATCGGAAAACCGCACAGAAGACCAGGGCGATCCACTCTATGTATACACCAGCTTGGAATGGTTTTTTTAGCGTGTAAGTTCAACAAAAGTTGGGTTTGACAGTTTCTGAGATAGATGCTGATATGAAGGATTCAATATCTCTAGGAAAGCTGAAGATCTTGCAAAGGATTGGGCTTTAATGGATAGCCATGCTGAATAAAATAAAAAGTATATACAGCGAGCTCAGCCGCTCGGAGCGCTTGGTGGCTGATGTAGTGCTGGATCAGCCCGAGAAAATTCTGCAATTAGCCATTGCCGATGCCGCTGAATTGGCAGCGGTGAGCCAACCTACGGTCATTCGATTTTGCCGTACTTTAGGGCGCAGCGGTTACGCCGATTTTAAATTAGCGCTGGCGCAAAACTTAGCGACTCAAGCCCATTACACGCAAACCACTTTAAACGGCAATAACAGCATCGAAGAGGTGGTGCACGAGGTGGTGGATCAAGCCATTAACAGCTTGCTGAGCGTGCGTAATGGCGTTGATCTACAACAGCTGGAAGCCGCGTTAAATATTATTTGCCGTACCCAACGTTTGGAGCTATTTGGCTTGGGCGCATCGGCGGTGGTGGCCGAGGATGCACAGCAAAAACTGATGCGTTTAAGTATTCCGGTGGGGGTGCATAAAGATGAACATAACCAAACCATTATTGCCTCGGTGTTGGATTCCGATAGCGTGGTGGTGGTGATTTCTCACACCGGCCGCACTAAAAGTTTGTTGCAATCCATACGCCAAGCCCGTGCTTCGGGCGCCACCATTTTAGCGGTGACTCGCAGTGGTTCGCCTTTGGCTAATATGGCCGATGTTCTACTGGCCACCGATATTAAAGAAGAAGCGAATGTGTATATGCCCATGCGTTCGCGTTTGGCGCATCAAGCCATTTTTGATGTGTTAATCATCACGCTGAGCCTGCGTTTAGGCATGGATACCAACCAGCGTTTGAATCGAGTCAAAGATAATTTAAATCGTTTACGCGAAGACTTATAAACAGAACGAACAACAATAGCGGCTTATGCACCTCACAAGAGATGTCTAAACAATAAGCTGCGGCTACTGGGTCGATTTTCCGTGGTATCGATTCAAGGTATCTTTGCCATTAATGATCGTTTTTTCTGAAAATACCCTAAATGGGTGCTTCCATTGTATTAATAGGCTGATTATGATGGACTGCGTTTTGGGTCTTTGAATAATTCTTCTTCCACGGCCTTTTTCGTTCATCATGCATTGCACAGGCTTTGGTGCTGTTGTGGCATTAGCGTTAAGTGCGGGTTTTGTTCGTGTGGATGGTGAGCTTGGCCTTATGTTGTAGGGTTGACGTTATGGATTCCGCAGCGATGATTCGTATAGCTATGTGGTCGGGGCCAAGGAATATCTCCACCGCCATGATGCGCTCTTGGGGCAGTCGTGCCGACACTTTTGTTACCGACGAGCCGTTCTACGCCCATTATTTAACCCAAGTGGATGTGGATCATCCGGGTAAGGCCGAGGTCTTGGCCAGCCAAGATCAACAATGGGAACCTGTGGCCGAATGGCTGACCGAAGCCGAGCCTGAAGGCAAGCAGATCTGGTACCAAAAGCACATGGCCCAGCATTATTTGCCGCAGATGCAAGGCGCATGGTTTGAGCAGCTGCGCCATGCCTTTTTGCTGCGTGATCCACGCGCGGTGGTGGCTTCGTTCTCTAAAGTTGTGACCGAACCCGAGCTGAAAGATACCGGATTCCCTCAATTACTCGACCTCTATCGCCGAGCTGCCGATCTCACCGGCAGTGCACCTGCGGTGGTGGATTCGGCTGCCATCTTGCGTAACCCTAAAGCCATGTTGCAGCAACTGTGCGAACGCTTAGCTGTGCCCTTTGACGAGGCCATGCTGAGCTGGGCGCCGGGTCCGCGCGACACCGATGGTGTGTGGGCAAAATACTGGTATCACGCGGTGGAAGGTTCCACCGGATTCCAGCCCTATCAAGAACGCCAAATTGAGCTGCCAGCACGCCTCGAGCGGGTGTATGAGGAGTGCATTCCTTATTACGAGGAACTCAGCGCCTTTCAAATTACCGTGCCCGAAGGCTCAAGTGCGGTGCACTAAAGCCGGTCTTTAAGCGGTGCGTTCCTAAGCTTGGGAACGGTACAGAATCTATCTGCCCGCATCGGTATCGGGTATCGATGCGGGCTGTATTTTGTGTTTTGGGCCTTTGCCTTTTTTTATTTCCACGATTTGCGGAAGCTACAGCCATGAAGCAAACCTTCAACGAAAAAAATCGCGATATTCTGATTAACGTCAACGGGGTCTTAAGTCATCGCGATGAAGCCCGTATCAGTCCCTTCGATAGCGTTGTGCAGGGTGGCGACGGTGTGTGGGAGGGTTTGCGTGTTTACGATGGTCGTATTTTTGCCCTGGAGCATCATTTAAAACGCCTGCGCTCGTCGGCCAAGGCTTTGGCCTTTGCGGAAATCCCCGATAACGACACCATTATCAACGAGTTGCGCCGCACGCTGGAAGCCAACAATATGCGCGATCAGGTGCATATTCGCTTGACGTTAACCCGGGGCGAAAAAATTACCTCGGGCATGGACCCGCGCTTAAACCAGGCTGGCCCTACTTTAATTATTGTGGCCGAGCATAAAGCGCCGGTGTACGAACGCTCGGGTTTGAGTTTGGTGACCAGCTCAGTACGCCGTTTTCCGCCCGATTGCATGGACCCTAAAATTCACCACAATAATTTGATTCAGTCGATTCTGGCCAAGATCGAAGCCAATGTGGCCGGTGCTGACGATGCCTTGATGCTGGATACCCGTGGTTTTGTCGCCGAAACCAACGCCACCCATTTATTCATTGTAGACGACGGCGTGGTGTTAACACCTCACTGTGTGGCTTGTCCGGAAGGGGTGACGCGCTCCCACGTGTTGCAGCTGTGCATGGAAAATTCCATTCCCTGTGAGGTGACAGATTTATCGCTGACTCAGGTTTACCGAGCCGACGAAATGTTCTGCACTGGCACCATGGGTGAATTAGCCGCCGTGACCACCGTGGATGGCCGTACCATCGCCGATGGTGACATGGGGCCCATGACCAAGCGTTTATCGGAGTTGTACAGTGGTTTGACCGAGAGCGAAGGCTATCGCTTGGTGGATTAAACGCTGCCGATAATATTGAGCGGAAAATATTGATTGATGAAAAACGGGCCTTTAAGGCCCGTTTTTTATGTCGGCAGCGCTCAACGCTTAGTGCGGTGCGATGGCGTCTTGCTGATCTTCCGCACTCAGTTTTTCTAGAGTGGCGGTGAGTTTGACCGGATCATCGGTTTGGATGAAGTTGGGCTGGTAACACAAGAGCTTGCGAATGCGGCTGCGGCCATTTTTGCGCGTGGGAATATACAGCGCCACATCGTGATCTTGCACAAACTTGCCCAGTTCGGGGCGTTTTTTCAGCCATTCGGGCCACATGCGCACAATGCTGACTCCGGCCTCGACGAAATCGTCGATAAAGCGCTTTTTCGGGCTTAAGGCCAGCTGCGGGAAGCCGGGCAGTAAGTCCATTAAACGTTTGGATTCGCGCAAACTGCGCACGCCCAGCACCACTTGATCGCGATACGGGCTTTGCATCAGCGTGTCGCTTAAACGCTGCCAGTAGGTTTCGCTCTCGATTTTTAAATCCAGCATGATCATTGCACGACCAGAAACATGTTCCAGAATTTGCGCCAAGCTGGGGACGCGTTGGCTGGGGGCACGAATGATTTCCTGCTGACGAAGGTAATCCCAGCGTAGGTTTTGCACCAGGCCATGGCCGGTGGTGGTGCGATCCACTAAAGGATCGTGCATGGCTACCAATTGACCATCGACGGTCATGCGCACGTCGACTTCCAGCGCACTGGCTCCGGCTGAAATGGCAGCATCGTAGGCCGCCAGGGTGTTGTCGGGCCAATCGGCACGAGCGCCGCGATGGGCCACCATGGCCTGGTTCGGCATGGCTTTGCATTGGTTTTCGTCTGCGGGTTGCTGCGCCAACGCCGACGACGACACCAGCCCGGCCAGCAAAGCCAGCGCGAGCGAAATGGATAATTTGTTCATGGACCCTGATTCTTGAATCCCTAGCGAGCTGAGCTTCGGGGGATGAGTATTTTCTTTATGCCTTTGCGATGGTGGCTTGCTAGCGAGTCTCACTAAGCCCTTAGCGCATGAGTGCCCGTGGATCGGCATTAAACTCCAAACCGACCACCAGCCGTTCATGATGCTGCTGCAAGCGGCTTCATCATGAGGCTAGTCTACGCTTTTAAACTGAGACTGAACGAAGAAATGGCCGAATCGTGGTGATATTTAACACCGATCGCGCAGTGGGTGCGCTTTTTGATTAATTTTTGCCGCTAGAAATGGCCCTTTTTTGCACCTTTAACCGAGAAAACATCACAGCCGATGGCTCTATCGCCAATGGCACATGCCGCACAAGGGCCTTCAGCCTAGTATGATAGGACGGTTTGATAACTAACGCTAAAGGAGCAATCCCATGAATAAGCGGGCGCTAGTGCTCGCCCTGGCAGTGGCCCTGGCTGCTTGCGGCGAAGCCCCGGATCACGCACCGGAGCAGGCGATGAACGAAGAAAAAGCGGCAATGACCGCCGACGGCATGGAATCAAAATCAGACGAAGGCATGGCCATGGCCGATGCCAACAGCGACAACCCGCTGCTCAGCGCATGGGATACCCCATTTGGCGTGCCGCCGTTCGATAAAATTAAAAACGAACACTACGGCCCCGCTTTAGAAGCTGGCATGGCCGAGCACGCGCTGGAAGTGGATGTCATCGCCAATCAAAGCGATGAACCCACTTTCGACAACACCATTGTGGCGCTGGAGCGCTCGGGCCAAAACCTGGGCCGTGCAGCGCGCGTATTCTTCAGCTTGTCTGGCGCTCACACCAACGACGACATCAAAGCGGTGCAACGCGATATGGCACCGAAGTTGTCGGCCCATAACGACGCCATTCAGCTCAATCCCAAGCTGTTCGCCCGTGTTGATGCCCTGTATCAACAGCGCGATTCACTGGGTTTAGATGCCGAAAGCCTGCGTCTGTTAGAGCGCTATCATCAAGATTTCGTCCGCTCCGGCGCGAAATTGTCCGATGCACAGAAAGAGCGCCTGCGCGCCATTAACACCGAGCTGGCCCAGCTGGGCACCTCATTTAGCCAAAACGTGCTGAACGAAGTGAACGAATCGGCCATCGTGGTGGACGATCGTGCCATGCTGGACGGTCTGTCGGATGGTCAAATTCAGCAAATGGCCGACGCTGCTGCTGAAAAGGGTATGGAAGGTAAATTCCTGATCACCCTGCAAAACACCAGTGGTCAGCCGCCGCTAGATGCGCTCACCAACCGTGAGCTGCGCCAGCGCATCATGGAAGCCTCGCTGAAGCGCGGCACTCGTGGCAACGATTTCGACAATCGCGAAATTGTGTCTAGCGTAATGAAACTGCGTGCCGAACGCGCACAAATGCTGGGTTACAACACCCACGCCGATTTCATCTTGGCCGATCGCACCGCGCAAAACGTGGGTGCGGTGAACAAGATCTTGGGTGACCTGGCGCCCATCGCGGTAGAAAACGCCCGCCGTGAAGCGGCTGATATGCAAGAAATGATCAACGCCGAAGGCGGTGATTTCGAGCTGTCTGCCTGGGATTGGGACTTCTACGCCGAAAAAGTACGCCAAGCCAAATACGAATTCGACGCCGACGATGTGCGTCCGTACTTTGAACTCGACAACGTACTGAACAAAGGCGTGTTCTACGCTGCTGAAAAGCTGTACGGCATCACCTTCAAAGAACGTCACGATATTCCCATGTATCAAGAAGACGTTCGCGTATTTGAAATTGCCGACAAAGACGGCAAGCCGCTGACCTTATTCATCGCCGACTTCTACGCACGTTCCTCAAAACGTGGCGGCGCATGGATGAATGCCTATGCGGTACAAAGCGGCCTGTTGGGCGGTGAAAAAGTGATCGCGAATCACTTAAACATCCCCAAACCACCCGAAGGCGAACCCACATTAATGACCTTCGATGAAGTGGCCACCATGTTCCATGAGTTTGGTCACGCATTGCATGGCATGTTCTCCGATGTGAAATATCCCTACTTCGTAGGTACCTCGGTACCGCGCGATTTTGTGGAATATCCTTCACAAGTGAACGAAATGTGGGCGACCTGGCCTGAAGTCCTGAAAAACTATGCGGTTCACTACCAAACCGGTGAAACCATTCCGCAAGAACTTCTGGATAAAGTACTGGCGGCCAGTAAATTCAACCAAGGCTTCGCCACCACCGAATACTTGGCGGCTTCGATCTTGGATCAGGCGTGGCACCAAGTTACCGCTGATCAAATTCCCGATGCCGATGGCGTATTGGAATTTGAAGCTAAAGCATTAAACGATGCCGGCATCAGCTACGGCCCCGTTCCTCCGCGTTATCGCACCGCGTACTTCTCCCACATTATGGGCGGATACTCGGCAGGCTATTACTCCTATATTTGGAGTGAAGTATTAGACGCCGACAGCGTTGAGTGGTTTAAAGAAAACGGCGGCTTAAAACGCGAAAACGGCGACCACTTCCGCAACACCTTGTTGTCGCGCGGTGGCAGTAAAGAAGCCATGAGTCTGTTTAGTGACTTCGCCGGTCGTGAACCCAACATCGAGCCCCTGCTCGAACGTCGCGGTTTAAACAGCGGCGGTTGATCGGACCCGTAAAAACAAACCATAACTTGAGTTATAACGGCCTGACTTGAGTTGTTGGAATGTAAGCAGAAAGCCCATCTTTGTATGGGCTTTTTGTTTTTTGGGTTCGTTGATTTTGGGTTGCTTGAATTAAAAAGAAAAGCTTCCCAATTAGGAAGCTTTTCTAGTAGTACATTATCGTTAAAGTGTAGAAATGAGCATGGCCCATACTAACTAGTAGAATGCGTTAGTTAGCGATAAACTGTAAAACTAAAAAGATGGCTTAATGCAAATTTTTGGTGAACCGAAATCGCCAGAAAACTCATCGAGACAATTTTGATCACACTCCAACGGTCGGTCGATCCTACACTCGCTATTCCAGTTTGAGGAACAACTGTAAGTCCAATCTGTGAAATAGTAGTCGGCAACACTGTCTAAAGCATCACCAACCGTCCAGCCAGGTGATGGAGCTGAGTCAGATAATGGAGCTGAATCGTTAGGGCAGACCCATAAACCAATTTCTCCACCCGACTTGAGTTTGTTTTTCATTGCAGAAATGTTAATAGCGGTGAGAGGAACCCCCTGAAAAGTTAGGTAGTCTGCCGTAAAATTGTGGATTGGATATAGTGGTTTTTCCCCAAAGCTTTTGAGCAGAACTAATAAAGGGATGGGCGCACCTGGGGGTTGTGAT
>JAKSCJ010000035.1 GCA_022360675.1 Lysobacterales bacterium | reverse complement strand
TCAGAGTATTGCAGAAGTTAGGGGTGGGCTAAAGGTTAATGTGATGAATTGTCATTTTGTTGCGAGAGAAGGATTTGATTTATTTCTTTTATGAGGGTTCGAGTGTCTTTGATTGTCATTTTGTAGTTATTATCAAACTCTTGGTTTTCATATGACTTTAGTAACTCATTGGCGGTTGTTTTTGATTGGTTAATGTCACCATTCCTTAGCAATGCTTGAGCTTTATAGTACAAAATGCGTGAAGTGATTTGATGTACCTCATTATTTTCTGTTTTTGAAAACCTGCTGAAAAATCTGTCTGCGTAATAAATAGTAAGTTCTGGTTTATTTATGCGGTTATTTTCTGCACAAAGAGATAATATTGTTTTTGCTATGACTTCCGGAAAACTTCCATAATTTTCATGTCCGTATTTTAATAGCAATTCTTCATATGCTCTTAGGCGGAAAGTGATATTGCTCTCACTTCGTGTAAGAAAAGCGGGGCTATTTGCTATGTTAAGTAATGCTGTTGCCACATTCTCCATTACTGATCGATGTTTGCTATTAGAAAAAATCTTGTATTGCCTATGATACATCGCGAGCTTTTCTACTTCGTGATATGACTTTTCGTGTAAGTATGCAATGTTGTTTATTGTATGTGAAACTAGAATCTCGATTGAGTCATCGTTAGTCTCACTAAAAACAAAAAATAGTAACTTGCTTGCCTCCAATGAATCTCTGTATCTTTCTGTGATGTAATATAGCTGCGCCTTTAAAAACAATGTCGCAGAGAGCTCTCTTTCAGAAAGAGCTCTATTATTCGCTTCATCACAAAGCATTTTTGCCTGTTTATAGTTTCCTAGTGACAAATGGTATTTTGTTAAGATTATAGAGTCACTAGTACTTCTTTGTTCGACTTTTTTATTCTTGGCTAATTCTACTTCTTTCAAAAATGAGTCCTTTCCAAGGACTTCGCTAAGAGGGTCGGTAATAAGAATATTTGATAGGTGTTCAAGCTTTGATCTATTTGTTTCATAAAAAATCTTTGCGTTATTGTTTTGTTTTTCTAAATCTTTAAGTATTGACTCTGAGTTATCTTTGACAGAGTTTATTATCAATTTGGCGGAACTGTTTGCTTCATCTCTAAATAGATTCAACTCTTGTTCAAAAGCTCTTCTTGTTTCGGTTAGTTGATCTTCTGATTTCTCTTCTACCGTCTTACGAGCAGTGTTCTCTGCATGATTTACTGCAGCACTATTTGTATAGAAACTGATTATAACTAGGAGTAAGCTAATGATTACTCCAGCGATAGATGTGAAAGCTATGTAATCATTAATGCGCTGGTTAAGATATTTGATTTCTAACTCTTTTTGATTGTTCCCCATTTCTAGTTTTTTTATTTGATCTTTTAGTGTATTTATTTCTTTTGCTTTGTGTTCAATGAATGTGGTTTGGCTTTGAGACGATGCATTATTTTGGTTTTGATCGTCTTGGCCGATGCTGGGAATAGCGA
Organism: Lysobacterales bacterium; assembly: GCA_022360675.1. GTDB lineage: Bacteria > Pseudomonadota > Gammaproteobacteria > Xanthomonadales > Wenzhouxiangellaceae > JAKSCJ01. Next base: position 558 of record JAKSCJ010000035.1, on the reverse strand, counting down.
TGCAGATTAAGGCGATGAATAGGTAGAGGCGAACAGGCAACACAGACGAATCCCTCGTGTATTGTTGATGTTGTTTGTTTGGTAGTTTAGCAAGTTGATGGTTGGATGTTTTTGTTTTAATTTCGCCGCTACACGGCCCGTGTTTATTGTTATGCCCTTGCGCGGCGGCGAGTAACTTTTCTCTACGGCGAGAAAAGTCACCAAAAGCGCCTTGAATTTCTGAATTAAGTTTTGTGTTGGCCTTGAGCTCACGGCACACGCATTCAAAGGCTCCTGCCTATGAATGCTTGCTCAGCCGTCCTGGCTGAGCATTGCCTACGGTTTGGTTATATTTCTTTGGGAAGAAGCTTAAGAAGCTGTGTGAGGTTTTTGCTCAGTAAATCTTAGATGCTGCCTAAAAGTAGAAGTGCGTAAAATTACATAGAAGCTAAATATCCCCACCGAGCTTAACAAAACGCAGGCGAGCACTCGCAGGACGCGAGTGCAGTGATCAAAGGCAGGATGCCGTTTGATCACGATCGCCGAGAACGTTCGGCGAAACGGGAAATAGCTAACCTC
>JAKSCJ010000092.1 GCA_022360675.1 Lysobacterales bacterium | reverse complement strand
TACTCGGATTCACTCCATGCACATTCCGAAACGCCCGAGTAAAGGCATTAGGCGAGTCATAGCCAAAATTCAAAGCAATCCCAGCAATGCTCTGATCACTATTCATTAAAGCCACCGCCGCCAAGGTTAACCTGCGTCGTCGAATATACTCGGCACAAGTCACCTGAAACGCCGCATAAAACACCCGCTGAAAATGATACTTCGAGCACCTGGCCACCCCAGCCACATCCTCAAGACTCAACTCACCATGCAAACGCACCTCAATAAACGCAATCGCCGCATTCATACGCTCGGGCCAATTCATCAACAAAGCCTCCTAAAGAGCGCTTATCGTACGCGGCGGGGGCATGTGGTGTCTCACCTTTTCTTGCTATTTTAAGAGGTCAAAATGTCATTTGCGGCAACATTTTTGAATCCACACTGCCATTCATTATGCAGAAACGACGATCTAAAGCGCACAAAAAAGCAGCTACCAGTGGTAACTGCATCACTCAAATGAACGTGTCTAATCAATAATGAATCAGCAAATTCCTAAGGCTCTATAGTTAATATCTACCGACAGCCTAGTTGCCTCTGAGTTGTCGATGGCATCAAGATAGATAATCTTCGGATACACGGTCGCGCTAATTTCCGGCAGTAATCTCGCACTAAGCACCGAATTCGCCTCTTCAGCAAGATCCAGTATACTGGGAGTATGCCAGTTAAAAACGGGAGCAACACAGGTTGCTGCTTGCCATGGACTTTGTGTTAAAGTCCACGACAATAAAAAGTAATCATGATTACTTTTCATTTTTCCAATTTGATCATTAATCATTGCATTAAGATCATTGGTATTACTGTATACGTTGGTTATTGAATACGTTACCGCTCCCCAAATACCGCTATTCGCTTTCAGTGTAATGCCCCCTTGCGAGGGCTCTGCAATAATTAATACTCGTGGACGAGTGGCTCCTGGCTTACCGATATAATGACCTAAAGTGAGATCTTTAAAATCATTAGCGTGGCTCATTTCCCTATGGTCAACACGCTCTAATTCAGAACATAATCGATCGTACTCTGCTTGTAATAACGGCCTATAGCTATCGTCAACATCGGTATTTAGATCATGGGAAAGATAAAGCACAATCAGTTCATTTTGTGAACGGGTAAATTGATTCAGCTCATCAATAATACTGGCAATCGATTGCCCGTTACCGCCTTGCCATTTCAAGTTAAACGGACCTTTCTCACCAACAAAAGTATAATGGCCTGTATAAAAAGTGCCTCCACTAATCACCGGCCTAATGTCAAAATAACGCACACCTAAATTTAGCTGACTTAAAATAGAATGTTTCTGGGTAATGGTGTTACATGCATTTGCACCAACGGTACCACCGACACTAAGTAATGACATACCGGCATCATGTGAGCCGGGAATGCAAAGCGCATTTAACTTCATAGATTGAAGCGCCTGCAAATTATCTTGCATCCAAGATGCTGGCTCGTAAGATCGGCCCGAGCGATCTAAACAACCGTGATAATGCCAATAACCAGCATTGTCTTGCCAAATTAGATACGGCTTTCCGGTATCTTTTCGTGTAAGTATTGCTTGTAGACGATTAGCATTACCGTTTCCTAGCGTCACTGCCCGGTAAGAAATACCATCGGGATTAGGCAGTGCAATAGGGACACTCCAATCGCCATTAGGGTTATATTGCCAAATTAAATAGGGATGCCCGCTATTCTTCTCAATAAGCACAACTTGTAGGTTTCCCGCATTACCACTGGCGATTGCTAGCGCTACAAACCTAAGGCCTGCGGGGTTGGGCAGCATGCCGGGCGATGCCCATGCACCATTGTTATTGTCTTGCCATATCAAATAAGGATGGCCGCTATTTTTCTCTAACAGCACCACTTGAAGGTTTTCGGCATTTCCTTTTGCCATAACTAGGTGACTAAACTCTACGCCATTAGGGTTCGGCAACTTGGTGCTATCGTTCCATACCCCAGTATTATTATTCTGCCAAATTAGATGTGGGTACCCTCGATACTTATCGAGAAATACAGCTTGCAAATAACCTCCCGCTCCTCGGGATAAAGCAAGCGCACTAAACGCTAAGCCATCCTCATTCGGTAGGAAGCCAGGTTCAGCCCATTGCCCCTCGTTATCTTGCCACACATAAAGAGGCCGACCGCTATCTTTCTCAATCAGCAATCCTTGCAGATACTCATTATTTCCTTTAGCCAGCGCCACATGGCTAAAGGCGTATGATTTCGGATTATTTAGCTTTCCAGAAAACCTCCATTCACCAGTATTATTATCTTGCCATATAAGATAGAGCTGCCCTTTATCTTTCTCGATGAGAACAAGTTGCAGATTATCGGCATTCCCCCTGGCTAGGCCTGCGCTACTGAAGCTGAGGCCAGTGGCATAAGGCAAGGCTACGGGGTTATGCCAAACTCCATTGGTGTCGTCTTGCCAGATGAGCTGAGGACCTTCGTCGTTAGATGTAGAAATAACCACTTGCAGATTATTCCTATTTCCCCTCGCCACAGCGAGTATCTTATTATCTGTACCCATATTACTTCCTTATAGTTAACACAGTGCTTGAGATTGAGATGGTATCGTGTTTTTCACTTCTCTTGTTTTTCTTTCTTACCTTAATATTTATTCCAGCCATTGCTTGAACAGCATCGACATTACGATTTATTAAGAATCCTTCATCTATTAAGTTATCAAACTATCAGCACCTGAGGCCGCAGTTAATAGCACAGCCCGTAGACACCAATTTTATATTGACTCTAGAGCCAAGAAGAAATCTAATAGTTCACGGTCACAGTTTCCTGCTAGGAACAAACTAACCAATAATCATCGAGATTATGTATGTCAAGTGAATTATATTTCTGTTACACAGCATCATTACGAATCTTTGGAGATATCGACAATTTTGATGAAATCACAAAGGTAGTTGGCGTTAAGCCCACCAGAGTTCGAAAAAAAGGTGAAAAACACACTGCGCGCTCTCGGCCCTATCCGCAAGATATGTGGCGTTATGAACCTAACATTAACGAAGAAGAGAGCTTGTCTAAACACTTAAATGCGCTTTGGGCAGCAATTGGTGAAAATGCACAACAAATTAAACAATTAAAAACTAAATTTTCGGTGGATATTTTTTGCGGTTACCGCAGCAATTGCGACCACGCCGGTTTTGAGGTGGATTATCGTAGTCTCACAATCTTTAGCGAGCTGGAGATTCCATTTAACGTATCAGTTATTGTCTTCACTGATGAATAACATGACTCATAATAAAGGCTAAAGCGTAATAATGAGTAAAGACACAATCACTAAACACATTAAACAATATGGCTGGCACCGCCTATCTGTCTTTGACCCTAATGGAGAGAAGGAAAATTTTTCTTATACTATAGGCCTGGAAGAAAGCTACTCACACCCCGAAGTCATTGTTTTTGGTTTGCCCCATGAGGTAGCCCATTCAATTTTATGGCAGGTCGTTAACGAAATTAAATCGGGCCGTGTTTTTGAGCTAAACAAAAGGCAAGCCGATATTCTGGATGATGACCTTGATGTATTATTTAAGCCTCTAATCAACAGTGCATATGATGAATACCTAGGCACTGCTATTGACTATTATGAAAAACCATTTAGAACATACGTTATGTTCTGGCCCGACAACGATAACGTATTACCGACAGAACCAGGCTGTAAAATTGCATTTCAAAACGAAGCCTTGAATCTTGTTTAGCTTTCATCATCAATGACACCGAAACACTAAAATAAAAGGCTAGCTTGATAAACAGGCGCTCAATTATGAAAACAAGAATTTATTATATTTTCACAAAAAGCGCTTATTAAAAGAGCAATTAAAAGTTAATACTCAGCCAGTATTTTAAAGTACAGATCTGCATCATCCAACGGAGGGAAAATGCTTAGATTCACAAGTCTTTTGATCATTGCCATAACGCTATTTTATGTTGTTTTTTTTCAACCCGAAAACAACTACGCAACAAAGCAAAAACCCGAAACATCAAATAGTCTACAGGTCACACAAACTAAAACATCACAGAGTAAGAAAGGCACTTTAGAAGTTAATCAACGCAATTTAAAAGACAATGAAATAAAGCGCGCGCATACTGTTAATAACAGCATCACTGATCTTTGGAAAAACGACACCCCCAGTTTATCCAACGTACCTCATCTACCCTTACTCAGCTATATCGATGCGCTTGAGCATGCGATTAACAATGGCGATGCTGATGCCGCTATGCATTTGTATAACGCTCACACTCGCTGTTCCAATGCGCCTAAGTCTATGGAAGAAGTCGAAGCCAACTCCACCAAGCAATCTCCTGATGGATCTTATTATTTATTGAGGTCGAGTTATGAGTTTTACCTCGAAAGACTGGTTTATTGCGAGGGCTTTGATTCATTAAAAGGCAGTGATGATCAATACAAGCTCGCCTATCTAATTAAATTAGCGGCCAACAAAGGAGATATCAACGCTAAGCTTATTTATGCAGGCGATGGCTTTCCTTATCCATTACTATCCGACGACGATTTCATCCGCTACGCACAAGAAATAGCCGATCACAAAATTGAAGCGGTAAGGCATTTAGTCGATGCGAAAAACCTGGGCTCAATTACCGCCTTAGGCGCGTTAGGTGACCTCTATTACAACGGTGTATTGGTCGAGCGAAATAATATCGAAGCTTACGCTTATTACTTAGCCTCAGAACAAACACTCAACTCGCCTTACGATAATCCACGACTTCCAGAACTCGCTAATGAAATGACGGCAGAAGAACTCGAAATCGCGATTGACTTGGGGAATCAGTATGCTACTTGTTGTGGTTGAGTTTATTTTGGATTAAGACTGAGAGATTACAATCCATCATAAAGCCAAATGTGCATTCACCTCTCCCGAACCGGCTCAACAGGCCACCAACTCATCATCCAACGCGATAGATGCGGTGCCGTCAGCAATAAACCCACACCAGTCACAGTTTCAAAGAAGGCCATGACCATACGGGTGAGTAAGATGGACTGGGAGAAGATGCGCGGGGTGTTGGGTAGGTTCCATTTGTAGTAGTACGACACGCCATAGCTGGCGAGGTCGGGAATGGCGTGGAGGGTGATCAGTAAGCCGACGCAGAACATGCCGGTACTTAAAAGTTGTCGCAGGCTGATTTTAATCACGGGCGATGGTGGTAAGTTAAATTTTACAAACCAACGGCAGATGAGGTCGGTTTTCCACCAGAACAATGCACCGGCGATTAGTGGCAGAATTTTTACAACGGCAAATAATAAAACCCAGGCCGAGAGATATAAATCGAGTTCGTAGTCGCGCCACACGATAGCCATTTCGGGCAGTACCGTGATGCCCTGGTAAATTAACACCAGAGAAAGAATACGCACACAAATCCTCGCCAGCTCCATCGCTTGCATAACCGCACCTTATTTATTGTGATGAATTGCGAGGTGATTTTTTATTTTCGCTCGCAAGGGTTCGACCGCTTTTTTTAGTTTTAGTGCATTCACTAAAGCACAGAGTATAGACCGAGACCAGCGCCACGCAGGAGAGAAGCAACAAAGCTTTGCTTACGCTCACAAAAAAACCGGGCACAGGGCCCGGTTTTTGTTCTTTTTATCGGCATCATGGTTAATGCAGCGTACTGTTATGCCTGCTTTTAACCATCATGCTAAAAGCCACTGTTTTAAGAACCCTCAGCGCTTTTGTGGAGATCGTTCCACAATTGATCCAGCGCTTTGATGTAATGCGGATGCAGTGCTTCGTAACGTGCCGCATAGGGCGGTAGCGCCATTAGGGCATCGAAATGCTGACCGTTTTCCACTTCTACATAGTTTAAACGGCTGTGTTCGCCTTCTACTTTTTTGTTCAACGCCACATAGGCACGGGAGCTGTGTTCCACCGGCACGATGTTATCGGCGGCACCGTGAACAATATAGCTGGGGCGTCCGCGTAATTTACCCGTGGTTTGAATGGCGGCAATACCTTCGCGAACTCGCGCAGCCTTGGCGCTATCGGCCGTATTGAACTCGTGGTGACACAGAGCGGCGGCTAAGTCGCCATCAGCTTTTTCGCCAAAACCCGGCACCAGCGCCGCTTTTTGTTCCTTACCCGGTTGTTCTTGACTGTGGATATTGGTTTTCACCAGCTGAATATTGGCGGTGGGTGCAAGACCACCACTGCTGGCGAATAAGGTTTCGGCCTGTTTTTCGCCCATGCTTTGGCCTTCGCCCGCCAGAGTGGTCAGGGCAAAACCTACCTCACAGGGCGGTTCGTAGAAGGGGAAACGACCATAGCTCGACGCATAGGTGGCGGCAATGGCGGGATAAATATCGTAGATCACCGCAAAGGCCAGCAGCGGATCGGAGCTAGCGGGGTAGCCTGCCGCGTGCATTTTTTCCAAAGCTTGTTGCGCTAACTCGCCCTTGGCGGCGTCGAGCATGCCCGCTTGGGCCAAGTGATCACAACGCTGCTGGAATAAGGGCGTTTGGAAAGCCAATAAAGCCGCTAATGGATGGCTGCTGGGGTCTAGTGCTTGTACGGCACAACTGGCATATAAATTGGCCGCCGTACTGCTGGCATACAAAGAAGGAGCGCCGGGTACGTTTACGTTGGGTTCGGACACGGCTACGCCGTCGAATAAACCCACATCGTCTTGTTCCACCGCCGCAATGGCGCTGCCGCCACCGTTGGAAATACCCGCAGCGATAATCAGCGTGTTGTCTTGATGTAACTCATCGGCCCCTTGGGGACGGCGAACATTCAACTCGGCCAGGGCGAAGTAAACCGCATCGATAACAAATTCGCCCCAATGGGCTTCGGGGTTGTCGGTGGAATGGGCATGACGGAAGGCAATGCGCTGGGGATGATCTTCCACATAGCGCTCCCACTGGGCTTCGGCAATGTCTTCGTCATTCAGCGGATCAAAAGCCGCCTGGGCCACCGACGTGAGTTCGCCGGTGAGGCTGTAACCCCAATCGCCCTCGGCAATGTAAATGCCGTTGCCGGTGCCTTTTTCGGTGTATACCGTGGCACAACCACGCGCTAACGACCAATGGGCAATGACCGGCACTGCGCCGTAAATTCCGCGCGAGCCCGAGGTGGCGGCCGCCACCAGACAGGGTTGTTCCCAATCGAAACTTTCAGGAATTTGCAGCAATACCGCCGAGGCTTGTTTAAGTGCCTGCAACTGGCGCAACGCCAACACCTCGGTGCCAGCGATAGGCGCTAGATGCGCCTGGCCATCGCTACGTTTGCCATTCACAAAGTCGCCACTGGGGCTTAGATCGACCAGGGCACGATACCCGTTATACAAGGCCAGCTTGCGCAACTCGGCCGCGGTTGGCGGTTGCGAGGTGGCCGGTGCTGAGCCTGCGATCCCGACTAAGCCTAAACCGGCGCTTAGCAAGTCATCGCCATCTGCGCTGTGTTGGCTGACGCTACGAGTCAGAGTAACGGCCGCCGGCGGCTTCATGGTGCCTTCAAAAACTGGTGCCGCCACCATGGACTTGGCCATGCTTTGATCGGCATTTTGGCTCAGCTCTTGGTTTTGGGCTGAGTCACTCACTTGTGCGTTGTGGCTCGATTCAGATTCCGATTGGCAAGCTGTTAATAAGCATGTGCTCAACAACAAGCCAAACGATAAGCTTTGAGCTAAAGATCGTCTTGGCAGCAGGCCATTACCCACCTTGATGACGGCCCTACGATCATTCCTCATGCGTTTGTCTCCCGCTATTTACTGTTGTTGCTATCAATTGCATGGATGAGCACCGGTTACTTATATATTCATGATCAAACCGCAGCGCGCATCCAGCCCCTTGTGCACCAGTTCAGACCGGCCAGCGCCCTGCTGTCATTCAAGCTGAACCGAGTTTCAGCCAGTTATACAGCTTGGCGGCATTTGCGCCAAGCAGCTTCATACTTAAGTCTCAGCTGTATCGTGCAGCCCTGAGCTACATTGGCCCCATCGAAAGGACGGTAAGAAACACCATGAGCACACGTCATATTTTGCTTACAGGTGCCGGTAGTGGCATTGGCTACGGCATGGCCGAGCACCTGGGCCGCCAAGGGCACTTTATTTGGCTAAGCGATATCACCCAAGAGCGTGCCGATCAGGCCGCAGCCCAGCTGCACAAACAAGGTATTCAAGCCCAAGCCCTGTGTTTGGATGTGGGCGATCAAAGCCAGATCGACGCCTTGGTAGAACGCACGGCAGAGCACCCGGTAGATGTGTTAATCAACAACGCCGGTTTGCAGCATGTATCGAAGTTGGAAGAATTTCCACCCGAGCGCTTTAGTTATTTACTGAACATTATGCTCACCGGCCCCGCCATGTTAACCCGCGCATTTTTACCGGGCATGCGCGACCGGGGTTATGGACGCATCATTAATGTGGGTTCCATCCATTCCTTAGTGGCATCACCCTTTAAGAGCGCATATGTGGCGGCCAAACATGGCTTGATGGGCTTCACCAAGGTCTTAGCCTTAGAAACTGCCGACACCGATATCACCATTAACACCTTATGCCCCAGCTATGTGAAAACGCCCCTAGTAGAGCAACAGATTGCGGCCCAAGCTCAGGAACACGGTATTCCCGAGCAACAGGTGATTTCAGAAATCATGCTCAAGCCCATGCCCAAAGGTGAGTTTATTGATTTAGCAGCCATGGCCGAGTACGCCGCCTTTTTAATGGGCGCAGGTGGGCGTCATGTTACAGGCCAAGCCTTAGTACTCGACGGCGGCTGGACCGCACGTTAAAACGCTTCATTTATTGATCTTTTCGATGGGCCAGTTCATTGGCCCATCAGCTGCCAGCACGGTTTTCTTCTTTCCTCGTGGCTCGGTATTTGGCCGCTGTAGGCAAGCAAACCTGGCGTGTTCAGTGAGTTTGTCAACCATGACTCAGCACATGCGTTGTATGCAGTAATTCGCACTGCCATCGGACTCGATCTTTCACCCAAGAGGAAACGATGATGAAACGTTTAATGGTTCCCGTATTCGCTATTGTGGCGCTGGCCGCTTTTACCAGCAGTGTTCAGGCTGCCAGCATTAATCAACGCCAGCATCAGCAACAAGCGCGCATTCATCAAGGTTTGCACAATGGCAGTCTGACTTATCGCGAAGCCGCCCGGCTGCAATACCAACAGGTTCAGATTCAACGTCACGAAAACCGTGTTAAAGCCGATGGCGTGGTGACCCGCCACGAGCGTTATCACTTAAACCAACACCAAAACGCCGCCAGCCGTAATATTAATCGCCAAAAACGCGATGGCCAGCGTCGGTATTGATGTTTGATCAAGATGGTTAGGTGATCTGCACGCAAGAACCGCGCTTAGATTAACGGTAACAACCGTAACGGCTGGATGCGCGAAGCACTACCGTATTCAAACCCCAGATAGCACAACGCCACACTCTCGAAAGCGTGTGGCGTTTTCTTCCCTTATCCTACCGTTATCGTGAGGGGTCGACGATAACGGCGGGCTTGCTGATTTTGACCTTACTGCGGCTTATGCCAACGAAGCAAGGTGGTGATCAGCCATGTGCTTTATTGCATCAGAAACGTTTACCGATACCAAAACCGAAGGTCCAAGGATCGATATCAACATCGTCTACAAAGATGTCACCGTTGGCTGAGTTGCGAATGGTGGCTTCAGTGTTTAAGTCGATGTATTTAACGTCTAAGTTGATGAACCAGTCATCGTCTAACTTCACGTCAAAACCGGCTTGGAAAACATAGCTAAAGGAGTTTTCCAAATCGATGCTGTCGCCAGGAGCGGCGAAGTTGCTATCTAAGTCTTCACTGAAAAACACAGTCCAGTTCACACCGGCACCGATATAAGGAGAAAACTTGCTATCGGGTAAGAAGTGATATTGGAAAGTTAAGCTGGGGGGCAACAACCATACATCAGCAACATCAC
>JAKSCJ010000059.1 GCA_022360675.1 Lysobacterales bacterium | reverse complement strand
TTGCTGTTGATCTTGTTGCTGTTGATCTTGTTGCTGTTGATCTTGTTGCTGTTGATCTTGTTGCTGTTGATCTTGTTGCTGCTGATCTTGCTGCTTCAGCAGCTCTTCAACAATGGCCTTATTGAAAATGGCATCTTCGTGCTCGGGCGCTAAGCTAATGGCTTGCTCATAGGCTTTTACCGCTTCGGCTAAATCGCCTTTTTTCGCCAAGGCATTGCCACGATTGTAATGGCTGGTGGCATCCTGACCTTGGGCATAGGCATCGATGGCTTGTTGGTAATCGTCGGCGCGGTAAAAAGCTTCACCCGCCAATTGAGGGTTATCGCTTAAGCCTATGGCTTGATCGACTTCACCGGCGTCTAAATACTGCCGGGCCTGTTGGTCACGCCGTTGCCAGAGGTCGTCCCACCAACCGGCTTCGGCTTGTTGGCTAGGTAAAATCAAAATCGGCAACACCAATAAATAACCCCGGCGGAAACCCAGCAATGCTAAAGGAATCAACGCTAGAACCAACCAAGGGCCGCGTTCAAACCACACCTCTAAGGTTTGTTTTTCTTCGCCCTGGCTGTACTCGCCATCGCCCACGCTTAAGGTATCGAGCAAGTAAGCCACGTCGCTGTTATCGTCGCTGAAGCGGGCGTATCGGCCGGCCCCTTGGGCGGCCAAGCGGCGCAGCGAGGCTTCATCGAGACGCGGCAGTAAAATGCCGCCCTCAGCGTCGGTAACAAAACCATCTTTAATCGGAATGGGTGCGCCCGACTCTGTACCTAAACCCAGCACCGAGGTGCGAATACCCGCGCTCGCCAAAGCACCGGCTTTGGCCACGGCTTGGGCGTTGGCATGATCGGTAATGAGGATAATCTCGCCCTGCTCCATGCCTGCTTGGCGAATCAGATCGGCGGCGGCCTCTAAGCCTGCGCTGGCGCTATGCCCACCGATGGGCATGATATTGGGATGTACAGCCTCCAATAAGGCCACAATGGTATTGGCATCATCTGTTAAGGGTGCGGCGATAAACGCCTCTTGGGTGAAGGTCACCAAAGCCACTTGCTCATCGCCGGTTTCAGCCAGAAAATCCTCCAGCTTGAAACGTGCTCTTTGCAAGCGATTAGGCGATAAATCGGGGGCCATCATGGCGGCCGATAAATCCATCACAAACACCCGCGGCCATTGCTTCACAAAACCTTCGTGCTCTTGGCGCTCCCAGGTGGGGCCAGCTAAAGCGATGGCGGCAAGTATCCACGCCAGTAACAAGGCATACCACAAGGCTGCGCTGCGCTTGTTGTTGCCTTGGCCTTGGGTCAGCCAGTCGAGCAGTTGTGGATCGCACACCTGAGTCCAGGTAGCAGCACCACGGCGACTACGCTTTAGCAGCCAAAAACCCAACAACGCCAAGGGTAAGGTGGCGAGCCACCAGGGGCGTAAGAATTGAAATTCAGCGCCAATGGTGCCGAGCTGCGCCATGAGATCAGCAATCACTTCAGCCATGCTGCACCGCCTGTTGCTTGCGCGCTGCCCGTTGCGCCCAATACTGCTGTAACCAAGCGATCAGGCCACTACCGATGGCCATCAAAAGCGTTAACGCCATCACCAAACCCAATGGCCAATGGAATAACTCGGTGATGGGGCGAATAATTTCTTCATCCTCGGCCACAGGTTCGAGTTCATCTAGCACTTCATAAATTTGATTCAACTGCTGGGGATCGCGAGCACGGAAATAACGCCCACCGGTGCGATCGGCAATATCGGTGAGTGTTTTTTCGTCCAGATCGGCACTAGGGTTCACCACCCGCGAACCGCGACGGCTGTTGACTACCAAACGATCGGCACCAATCCCAATGGTGTAGATGGTCATGCCGGCTTGCTCGGCAAACTCGGTGGCTTGCAGGGGTTCTAGCGCACCTGCTGAGTTGGCACCGTCGGTCAGTAAAATAAGCACTTGTTCTTCGCTGCCGCCGGTGGCTTTTTCTTCGCTTTCGCGCATGCGTTTAACCGCCAGACCAATGGCATCGCCAATGGCGGTTTTTTTGCCCGCCAAGCCAATTTCTGCATCGCGCAAGACCGTGGCAGTGGTGGAGCGATCGAAGGTCAGCGGCACCTGGAGGTAAGCGCGATCACCGAACAAAATTAAACCGGTACGATCCCCCGAGCGGCGCTTAATAAACTCGCCAGCAATGGCCTTTACCGCCGTTAAACGGGTGATATTCTCCCGCGCCAGCGGCATATCGGCGGTATCCATGCTGCCCGATATATCCACCGCCAACAGCAGATCACGGCCCGTCAGCGGCACTTGTACAATCTCACCCACATACTGGGGGCGGGCGGCCGATACCAATAAAGCCAGCCACATGAGTAAAGCAAAGAGCTTCCAATACCAACGTGTGCCTTGTGCCGCACTGGTGCCTTCGGAAACATCGGCCCAAAAGGGGACGGCCACGGCCTGTTGCTGGTGGCTGCGTGCTGCTGGCAGTAAATAGCCCAACAAGGGTAAGGGCAATAACCAAAACACCCAGGGCCAGAGCCATTGCAGCTCGCCCACACTGACATCTAAGCCCAGTAGATCTTGCACTGGCTCTAACCAGGCCAATAGTAAGGTGCTATCAAACATAGGCGCGCACCTTTTGCATTAACCAATCATGAAAGGCTTGCGAATCAAACTCGCTACGGGCGCGGTAGGGGGCGGTAATTAACAATTGCCCCATAGGATCCTCAGCGTGACTGCCCCAGTGTTCGAGCCAGCGAACACCGGTTAGACTCGCCACTTCACGGGAACCACGATGCAAAACTAAACGCCTGAGCAACAGATCGGCATCCATGGCCAAACGCCGGTGATCGCCGTGTTCGTTGAATTGCGGTAGTAGATGCTCAAAGGTCTGCACGATGGCACGCCGCTGTTGCAGTCGCTGCCAGTAACGCCACAGTAAATGCAGTA
>JAKSCJ010000174.1 GCA_022360675.1 Lysobacterales bacterium | reverse complement strand
TTCCACACGAAAACCGCGCACTTTTACTTGTCGGTCGGCGCGACCCAATAACTGAATACTGCCGTCGCTGCGGTAGCGGGCTAAGTCGCCGGTTTGATACAGGCGCTCGCCATTTTCAGTAAAAGGATTCGGAATAAAGCGCAGCGCGGTGGGTTTTGCTGAGAGATAACCGCGTGCCAAGTTGGCACCAGCAATGTAGAGCTGGCCAATTTGCCCCGGCGGCACCCATTCTAAGTCGTCGTCCAGCAAATACACGGCCGTGTGCTCTAAATACTGACTTAAGGGCAAGCTGGGCGGCAGGCGGCTGGCATAGCTGGAGTGCATCATTACACCCACGGTGGCCTCGGTGGGGCCGTAGTGGTTGTAAACCGTTAAGTCGGGTGCCCACTGGCGTAGGGTGTCTAAAAGCTCGGGGTTACAGCGCTCGCCGCCCAAGATCAACTGCGAAAGCGGCAGCACCGCGCGCGCTTGATCGTGGTTAAACCAGATTTCCAGCAAGGACGGCACCGTTTTAATGTGATGAATGCCGTGTTGATTCTGATAGCGCGCCCAGGCCGATGGATTCATCGCTAAGTCGCGCGGAATAATATGCAACTCACCGCCGCGTAATAGGGTGGGGAACAGCAAGGTGTAGCTGAGATCCGCCGCTAAAGAGGTGACGATGGCGCTTTTGTCGCTGGGCTCCAGGTGCACGCGTCGCACGATGCTGCGGCAATAATTATGCAAAGCACGATGACTGATACTGACCCCTTTGGGGGTGCCACTGCTGCCCGAGGTGAACAAAATATAGGCCACTTGATCGGGATGTGCGTTGAATTCCAGCGCTTTGTCACTGTGCTCGGAGCCATCGAACTGGCTTAAGTCGATGGCGTCGATATCAAACGCTTCAACATTACTGTTATCGGGATGACTACTACCAGGATTACTACTACCAGGATTGCAGTTATCGGGCCAGTCACCCAGGTGTAACACCAACTTAGGCTTGGCGATACGTAGCATATGTTGGGTGCGTTGCTGCGGCTGCTGTGGCTCTAAAGGCACATAGGCGGCACCGGTTTTTAGCACTGCCAACATGGCAATCACCATTTGCGGCGAGCGCGGGAAGAACAGCGCAACGCGATGGCTGGGGCCAATCCCCTTGGCGGCTAAGGCGTGGGCCAGTTGGTTGCTTTGTTGTTCTAACTCGGCATAGCTCCAGCGTTGGTGTTGTTCATCGTTGTTAACACCCACCAAGGCGGTAAGCTCGCCATGTTGTTCGGCACTTTGGCTGATCAAACTGGGTATGAGTTCAGCAGACTGAATATTGTTTTGCAGGTCTTGATCGGCCAGTGGTTGGTGCAAGAGACTAACCGTGGCACTGGCCATAGATAACTGACGCAGCGCCTGATGCGGCTGAGCCAGGGCATCCATCAACAGACTACAGAATTGTTCGAGCAGAATATTGGCCGCTTGACGGCCATAGTGCTGGGTATCGTATTTGAGCTGTAAGCGCAGGCCATCGTTACGCTGCTCGGCAATTAACAAGAGCTCGAACTGCTGCACATGGGTTTCTACTTCGCAAACTCGGATAGTGAGCTGTCGGCTTTCGTCTGCTGTGGCTTGGGTTTCGATCTTGGTGCAGCCTTGTACCGTATTGCCCGCCCATTCAAAACCATAGCGTGACCAGGCCGATTGCGGATCTTGATCGACGGCATAGTACTCTTGCCACTCACTGGCATTGTCTAAGGTTTCTTCAAGCTCTGACTGGCAACTGACGATGCTTTTTTCGGCATTCAAGTGCCACGGAATGGGCAAGGCTTTGGCGAATTGTCCCCAACATTGATCGAGTTCTTCGTAGTCGTCGCGGCAGTCGTGAATCCAGTTCACTAACACGGCTGCGTCTTCATCATTATGGCTGAGGCGCTGTAACACGCTGGCCCAGGCACTGAATAACACTCGCTGCAGCTGAATTTGATGCTGTTCGCAGCATTGTTGAATCTGCTGGCTGTGCTGTTGATCGAGGCTGATACTGGTTTCAGCGTAGGCGTGGTGCGGGCTGGCCCCTTCTTCGTCGCGGTAAGGAATACTGCTTTCTAAGTCGATGGTTTGGGCTTGTTGCTGCCAATAATCTAAACCCTCGCTGGCGTCTTCTTCGCCCTGTAGCTCATACAGCCAGCTGGCGTACTGGCTGTAGTCCATGGCTTCGTCGTCGTTATCGGCAGCGTTGGGGCTGTGGTTGCAAGCCCCGTCATCCGGTGTTAACAAAGCTTGCGCCAGGCGATGCAGTGTACCGCGGTCGGCACTTAGCGCCGGTAAGCGTAGTTTGAGCTGATAATAGCCATCGCCCATGGTTTTGAGCATGGCCTCGATACCTAAGGGGCCATCGATAATCTGCGGGTTGTTGTGATCTTCGATGGTGCTGATATGCACGCCACTGCTTTGCGCAGCACGTACCGACTGTAAGGGAACGGTCAAACCCTCAACTTGCTGGAGTGCGATGCGCAGGCTTTCGTGATGCGCTACGCAATGCTCCAGGCGTTGTTGCAAGTAACGCACCAGCTCCTCGGTGCTGGCCTGGCTGCTGATGGCCAATGTCAGCTGTGGTCGTGGTGCTTGTTGGGCCCAGCTTAAGCGCTGCTGCGGCGACAAACGAAATTGTTCGCTTGCCTCGTGCTGCACAGCGGCGTGATTCTCGATCTCGTTCATGACTTCGTTCCCTGCTGGCTTCAGGCCGGTTGTTTCTGCTTATTGGGTTCGGCGGGTGCCTTATGACTGGCACTTGCTTGGTTTTGCGCATTCGCTTCGGCGAGTGCTGCGCGGGTGATCATCTGCCCCATGGCCACACAAATCTTGCGCGGTCCTGAGAACGGATCGCGCGCGTGGGCCACCAGCATATTATCGAGCATCACCACATCGCCCTGCTGCCATTGGAAGCGCACGGCGCATTGTTCGTAGGTGCGGCCGATAATCTCCATGGTTTCGTCCGCAATTACACTGCCATCGCCATAATAAACATTACGCGGCATTTGATCGGCACCGAATTGGCTGCGTAAGTCGCGGCGTACTTCGGGATCTAAGCAGCACTCGTGGTGTAACTGCACCTGATTGAAGAAGGATTTCTCGCCGGTGATGGGATGTTGAATCACCGCCGGGCAGAATTGTTCAATACGTAAGTTCTTACGGCCGTTATTACCTTCACTCCAGGTCCAGCCCATATCGGCGGCGCGGCATTGAGCTTCTACCTCGTTTGGATCGTCGGTTTTGAAGAAATCTTCCCAACGCACGTCCAATTGATCGGTGAAATGGCGTACATACAACAAGCCTTTGCTTTCCAGCTCGGCAATTACAGCGGCGGGTAATTGGCGATACACCTCACGGCAATCCACAATAGGTGTGCAGCCGCGATCTTGCGGTGCGATCTCGCAATAGAACCATTGCTTGCGCGGCCACTTGGCCATGTGCGAGCTTTCGTTGTGGTA
>JAKSCJ010000121.1 GCA_022360675.1 Lysobacterales bacterium | reverse complement strand
TCTGTTTTAGGATCATTAGCTCAAAGCAATGCAGCGGCTATCGGCCAATTAGAAGAAAAATACTTAGCAGAATTATCAATGGGTAAATTGAATAGAAAATATTTCCATTTGTTGAAAAATTACCAACAACAGCAAGACCGCAGCCTAGCGGCCACACAGTAAAACGCAGTGGTAAACCAATCGCGACGTGAGCAGCTGAGATGAATAGCCAAGCAACAGCGCCAATCGTCATCCTTACCGGCGGCGTAGCTTCCGGTAAAAGCGCCGCTGCCGATAGCTTTACGCGGCGCGGCATTGCGGTGATCGATACCGATCAACTGGCACGCGATGTGGTAATGCCCGGTAGCCAGGGCTTACACGGCCTGGTGGCCATGACGGGCCAGCATATCCTGCATAGCGATGGCCGTTTAGATCGCCGCCAACTGCGTGAAATGATTATTGCCGACCCCAGCTTACGCGAGCGAGTCGAGCAATTATTGCACCCACTCATTGAGCAAGCAGCTATTGCAGCTATTGAGCAAACCCAAGGGCCTTACTGTATTTTGGCCGTGCCCTTGTTTGTTGAAAGCGGGCGTTTTCAATGGGCTTCACGGGTGTTGGTGGTGGATGTTCCCGAGTCGGTGCAGTTAACACGTTTGATGGCCCGTGATGATACGTCCGAAGCCCAAGCGCGTGGCCTCATGGCCGCTCAAGCCAGCCGTGCTCAGCGCTTAGCGGTGGCCGACGATGTGATCGATAACCAAGGCACTCTGGCCCAGCTCGATGCTCAAGTTGAAGTACTTCATCAACAATATTTAAAGCACTTTCAGCCCAGCCCTTAACACTTAAACGAACCACACTTAAACGAAGTTTTTAATCGTGGCTTTGGAATGGTGGTTTTGAATGGTGGCCTTTAAATTCCAGCTTCTAAGGCTCTAAGTTTCAAACTTTACATTCAATATTCATAAAAAACATTGCCCAGGATACCCTGGGCAATGCGCTGTTGGCCCTCATTGGCCTAGACCTTCCGTAGTGTAATCGCCTGTACTTAAAAAGCCTTGCTGCGCGCGGTTTCTTCCTGCTCAGCGCGAAGCAAGCTCGTACATCATTCGGTATCCATTAAACCTCTGAGTGAGGGCCAAAGACTTCGTAATGAATTCTCGTCGGATCTACTTTTAAGTCGATCAATTGCTTTTTCACGTGTGTCATAAAGGGTAAGGGGCCACAGAGGTAAAACTCGCCAGAATCTACGGGTAACTGTTCGACTTGAGCCACGTCCATCAAACCTTCAAACTCATTGGCCGAAGGCGTCGCGCCGTCGCGATACCAGGTATACATCTGCATCTTGCCATCGTCGCTGAAGGCACGATTTTTTTGCTGGAATGTATGCTGGGAAGGTTTTTCGCAGGCATGTAAGTAATAAATTGAGCGGCTGGGCTCGTTATTAACACTGGTTTCCAGCATGGCTTGCATGGGCGTTAAACCCACGCCACCGGAAATCAGCACGACATCGGCGGCGCCAGGTTTCAGGAAGAAATCGCCCACCGGCGCATATAGCGAGACTTCATCGCCCACTTGTAGTTGGTCGTGCAAGAAGTTAGAGACCACACCGGGACGATCTGCACCTGCACCCTCACGCTTCACTGAGATCTGGTAGCACCCTTCCATGGGCGCTGCGGATAAAGAATACTGGCGAATTTCCCGATACTCGCTGCTGTCGGGCTCTACTTGAATACCGAGATATTGTCCTGGCTCATAGCTAGCCACAGGGCCGCCATCTACCGGAGCGAAAATAAAGCTGGTTACCAGCTCGGATTCAGGCCGCCGCTCTTTAAGAACAAAGCGGCGCTCACCCGACCAACCGCCATCTTGCTCGGCATTGTCTTGGTAAATTTTCGCTTCGCGTTGAATGAAGATATCCGCCAGTTGTGCGTACGCGGCCTTCCAGGCGTCTTCCACCTCAGGAGTAAATTGATCGGGCACCAGTTCCCGCAGGGTTTCGATCAGGTGATGGCCCACCACAGCGTAGTGTTCGCCCAACACATTCATGCTGGTGTGTTTATGAGCAATGCGTTCTACCATATCGAGTAACAGCTCGGGTTGGTCGACGTGTTTTGCGTAAGCGGCCACCGAGGCAAACAGAGCAAAGGGCTGGCGGCCCGAATGCTGATTGCTCATATTGAAAATATGCTGCAGCTCCGGATGGTGGCTGAACATACGTTTGTAGAAATATTCGGTTATGGCGGTTCCCGCTCCCTCTAACAACGGAACCGTACTTTTCACAATTTCAATTTGTTTGGCTGACAACATAAAACACGCCCTTTTTTTGCGTTGGTCATACCGGTACCTGCATGTTTCATGCCAAACATTTTTATCTTATGAATCAATAAAGTAAAAGAAACCGTTTTGTTCTTTATGTCGAAATGACATCATTCGTTTGTAGTCTATTTGACACATAAGTAAACTATCGACTCCTAAGATCAGCAAGGACGAATACGCACAACATGGGAAGTTTGTCGTTAAATGCACTCATTGAGCTGGCCATCGATCTCAGCAAAAGCTTGGTCTCCGACGACCGCTTCGAGCGCTTGCTCAGCCACATTCGCAACGCCATCCAATGTGATGCTGTCGCACTACTCACTTTGCAGGGCGAATACCTAAAGCCATTGGCCTTACAAGGAATCAGCGCCGACACCTTGGGCCGCCGTTTTCATCTACAACAACATCCACGCTTCGAAATTATTTGCCGCTCGAAAAGCCCGGTGCGCTTCGATAACGAATGCGATCTGCCCGACCCCTACGATGGTTTGCTGCTGGCAATGGATGGCGATCTGCCCGTGCACTCTTGTATGGGTTTGCCCTTGTTATTTGAAGGTCAGCTCATCGGTGTACTCACTCTCGATAGCCTGAAACCCAATGAATTTGACGAAATTCCCGATCGCAGCCTGGATATTATCTCGGCCATTTCCGCTGCCGCCTTAAAAAACGCACTGACCTTGGAGTGGTTTGAACGCGATGCCTCCCACGCTCGTGCGGTGGTGGAAGAACTCACCCAAGGCGCTTTGGTCAGCGACGGCAGCGAATTAATTGGTGAAAGCGAGGCCATGTTGCGCCTCAAGCAAGAAATCCAGATCGTTGCCCAGTCGGACTACACCGTGCTTATTCATGGTGAAACCGGTGTGGGCAAGGAGCTGGTGGCGCGTAGTATTCATCACCAATCGAATCGTAATAACGGACCACTGATTTACGTCAACTGCGCGGCCTTACCCGAAAACCTGATCGAAAGTGAGCTATTCGGTCATGTAAAAGGTGCTTTTACCGGGGCCAGTAATAATCGTTCAGGCAAGTTCACCATTGCCCACGGCGGCACCTTATTTTTGGACGAAATTGGTGAGCTACCGCTGCCTGTTCAAAGCAAGTTATTGCGCGCATTACAAAGCCGCGAGATTCAAGCGGTGGGCGAAGACAAAACCCACACCGTAGATGTCCGCATTATCGCCGCCACCAATCGCGATCTTCAGCAAGAGGTGGAAGATGGCCATTTCCGCGCCGATTTGTATCATCGCCTAAGCGTGTATCCGGTTACGGTGCCACCTTTGCGGGATCGCCCTCAAGATATCGTCTTACTCAGTGGCTTCTTTGCCGAGCAAACCCGCCGCAAACTAGGTTTACAGCAAATCAAATTCGCCAATGATGTTTTGCCCTATTTAAGCCATTACGACTGGCCAGGAAATGTGCGGGAGTTAGAGCATTGCATCAGCCGCGCCGCGCTGAAAGCGCGCAGTCACCAGCACCGGGCGATCATTGCTATCCAGCGCGAGGACTTAGGCGAGTTGAATCACCATGGCTTAAGCTGTGGTCAGGCGAGAGTTCACGCCCAACGCGCGGCAGGCGGCCAGCACCTTTCATCTACCCAAACACTTAAGCAAGGCTTAGACGAAGGCCTCAAAGCGGCCACCGAAGCTTATCAACGGGATTTAATTCAACACGCACTGCAACAAGCTCAGGGTAATTGGGCTGCGGCTGCACGCAGCTTAAAGCTGGACCGTGCCAATTTATCGCGCTTAGCCAAACGCTTAGGCGTTCGGGTTGTAAAACAAGTCCACGCCAGCGAGGAGTAAGTGATGAAGCATAGGCTAGACCCTGTTAAGCTCCCGCACTAAGCGAAGCTTCGATAAGTCAGCGATGATCCAAGATTCAGCGCCTCAGCAACACCAGCGCACACAGCATCAACACATTCATTCCAACGGCTTAGTGGTTCATCTCGCTGAGCGCAGCGTGCATTATCAGGGCAAAGCACTCAACATTAGCGGCCTGAGCTATCGTTTATTAATCGCTTTGTTGCATGCCTGGCCTGCGCTGTTATCCGCTGATGAATTGGCCAAACAGGTTTGGAATGGGCGGGCTGTTAGCGATGAAACCATCGCCCAACGCGTTTCATTGCTACGCAAAGCCTTAGGCACGCAGGCACGGCAATCGATTGAATCGGTGCGTGGCGAGGGTTATCGCTGGCTGCCCACTGTGGTTTACCGAACAGCTTCTGAGCACAACCCGAAACGCGCCAAGAAAGCTGCCTTCATCGCCTTAGTGCTGCTCATCATCGTGGCCAGCGTCAGTCTATTACTGATGCTCCAAAAGCCCGAGGCAAAGCCTGCCCGCAGCGTTACCACAACGGCTCCCATTAACGATGCGCTTTCTTTGCAGCTCCAACGTGCTCATCAGTTTGCCGGTCAACACACGCCCCAGGCCAATCGCCATGCGATTGCACTTTATCGTGAAATCTTAAGTAAGCAACGCGATAAGCATCCCAGCTATATACCGTCGCAAATGGGTTTAGCCAGTGCCTTGTTAGATCAGGTCTCCAAATTTAATGGCGACCCAGCACTGCTCTTAGAAGCCGAACAGCTCAGCCAACAGGTCTTGGCCGTGGCTCCAGATAACCCACGTTCGTTATGGCTGCGTGGCTCTTATTTCGATATCCAGGGCGAGTTAAACGCGGCCATCGATTGGTACGAACAAGCGTTATCGGCAGCGCCTGAAGAAACCGGTATTAAAGGTGCTTTGGCTTATTTGTACACCCGCCGTGGTCAGTTGCATGAAGCTTTGCAGTTGAATATCGATACCTTAAGCGTGCTACAGCGTTATCAAGTGCTGCAAATTGCGGAAATCATGCGCCTGGCTCAGCAAGATGACATTGCGCAAATCTGGCTGGAGTATGCCTACAAGCTACTACCCGACGATCCCTTTGCCGCCGTACAAATAGCCAAGTTTCACCTGAGCCATCAACGTTACTCGGCCGCTCAGCAGTCGATCGAGCGACTACACGCCAGCGGTATTAAAAGCAGCGATACATTCGAACAACTGGCGATATTGGCACTTATTGCCAACGACTACCAACAAGCTTTAGTGCATATCGAACAAGCCTTGCAGTTAAAACCCGACGATTTCTACAGCCAAGCCTGGTATGAGTGGATTGCCCATGAGCAAGGCTTAGCCTCCCGTTATTCGGAGCCCCAGTGGGCGGACGATCGCTGGCCAAATACCTGGGTTGCCCAGGCTTTATTCAAACGCTCCCGAGGAGATCGGCTCAGTGCAATGAACGCACTGAACCAAGCGGTGGATTTGGGCTATTTAGATATCATCTATCTTGAACAACTACCGCCCTTTGTGGCCTTGCAGCAAGATTCAGCATGGCAAGCGTTAGCGCAAAAGGCCCACAGTAAAGTGACCACCGAGCGCTTGAAGATTCAAAACTACGCCCTGCCCCGCTTATCGCAGTTTGATGAACGCTCCAGCATAGACCGCCCTTAAACGCCCGAGTTTGAGCACTCAGTTTTAAGTTTTATTTGAGGCTTAGGGCTGAAGTAGCCGCGGCAACAGCAGCTCCGAAAAAATCTGTTGCGATTGCTGATGCATATAGGGCGTACTGTAGGCGGTAGCTGTGATCACCGCTATGGCATTTAACTCCGGTACCACATACAGATAATTACCGCCATTACCCGCCGCTGCGTAGGTGGTGATCGTGCGTTCCCCAATCTCGTAGGGAAAAATCCACCAGGCTAAACCATAGTTTGCCTTTAGCTCGGGCATGGCCTGCGAATAGGCGGTGAAGCTTTTCTCCACCCATGATCGATCAATAAGCTGCTGGCCATTCCATTCGCCCTGATTCAGCATCAGCTGCCCCAGTTTGATCAAATCACGGGGGCGAATACTTAAACCACCGCCCCCTTGGGTAATACCCGCAGGTGAATAGGGCCACTCGTATGCCGTAATGTCCATGGGCTCAAAAAGCTTGGCTTTGGCGTAGTCATCCATACCCATTCCCACCTTACGCTCGATGGCAGCCGCCGTAATCGAAATACCCGCCGTGCAGTAGGAGAAATCGCGACCAAAGGGCTGTTGTTCTGGCGGCTTGACCCAAGGCTCGTGGCCCCGAGCGGGCAAGTTGAGGAAGAACTGAATCCAATCGTAGGTGAGATACATGCGTTCTTCGTGCCCACGAGAGTAATTATTCATGTCGTCGCATTCCAAGGGATTAGTCATGCTTAACAAATCAAAAAACCGCATGCGCTCTTTGCGCGAGCTGGGAAATAGCAGGGGTTGGTATTCGGGAAAGACGGGCAACACACGCTCATCAACACTCCGAAAATGTCCTTCTTTTAAAGCGATACCAAACAACATGCTGGTGAGCGATTTACTGGCCGAGCGAATATTGTGTAGATCGTTACGCGTAGCTCCGTTGAAATACAGCTCATGCTTTAAACGCCCTTCTTGCTGCAGTAAGACCGCCGATAATTGTTTCGGTGCCAATTGATGGATGGCCTGCTCCAATGACTCCGCCGCAGCGCCAACAGCTTGGCTTAGTGTCATCGCTACAGCCGCGAGTAAGCAGGCTTTGGTTTTCATGACGGTTTTCATCTTCATGCCGATTTCCTTGAGTGTTCATTTAATGGCTGCCAGCTTGTTCGAAGCAGCCCTGTCTTGCTTGAAATCGGTCAAAACCTTGTTGAAGTTTCTTGAAATGCGTCACCAAAAAGCCATCGAGTGCATTTAAATCAACAACTTAACAAACACCACCAAACAAACCACAGCATAGCCAAGAAACACACCCCAAAGCGCACAAAATACGTTCTGTACCGCAAAAATAGTCCATAACCCCTGCGATCGCAGCGTTTGTTAATGCCGAGCAGATCGGCGAAAATAGCGACCACTTACGCTGAACAAACAGCTTTAGCTAATCCACGGCTGCATCGTGATCGCGCGGGTATAACACCCGACAAATCGAGCTAAAGCCTGTGTACCCACGAAAAGAACGACTCCATGACTGATCAAAATATTCTCAGTGAGGTGGATAAGCGCAGAACCTTTGCGATTATTTCCCACCCCGATGCCGGTAAAACCACACTGACCGAAAAACTCCTGCTCTACGGGGGAGCGATTCAGATGGCGGGCAGTGTGAAGGCGCGTAAAGCCTCGCGCCACGCCACCTCCGATTGGATGACCATGGAGCAGGAACGGGGCATTTCCATTACCTCGTCGGTGATGCAGTTCCCGTATCAAGATCGCGTTGTGAATCTGCTCGATACCCCAGGTCACGCCGACTTCTCGGAAGACACCTACCGCACGTTAACGGCGGTGGACTCGGCTTTAATGGTGATCGACTGCGCTAAAGGTGTGGAAGAACGGACCATTAAATTGATGGAAGTGTGCCGCATGCGCACCACGCCCATCATGACCTTCATTAACAAGTTGGATCGTGAAGGCCGTGATCCGATGGAGCTGTTGGACGAAATCGAAGAGATTTTGAAAATCCAATGCGCGCCCATCACCTGGCCCATCGGCATGGGTCGCCGTTTACGTGGCGTATACCATATGCTGGACGATCGCGTGCATCTGTATGAGGCGGGTAAAAACTATACGGCCCAGGCTCCTGAGGTGATCGACGGACTCGATAGCGACGAAGTCACCCAACGTTTGGGTGAAGACGTGGCCGAAGAGTTACGGATGGAAGTGGAGTTAGTGCGCGGTGCCAGCCACAGCTTCGACAAAGAAGCCTATTTAGCTGGCGAACAAACACCGGTGTTCTTCGGCTCGGCCATCAATAACTTCGGTGTGACGCCCATGCTCGACACCTTTGTTGGCCATGCACCGGCACCGGAAGAACGCGATGGCAGCAAGCGCACAGTGGAGCCCGGCGAAGCCAAGTTCACCGGTTTTGTGTTCAAAATCCAAGCCAATATGGACCCGGCACACCGCGATCGCATCGCTTTTGTGCGGATTTGCTCTGGTGTTTTTGAACCCAATATGAAGCTGCGTCATGTCCGCACCAACAAGGACATTCGTGCCAGTGGCGCGCTGATTTTCTTGGCCAAAGATCGGGAATCGGCCGAGTGTGCATACGCTGGCGATATCATCGGTTTGCACAATCACGGCACCATTCGCATCGGCGATACCTTCACAACCGGTGAAGCGTTGCAATTTACCGGTATTCCGCATTTTGCTCCGGAACTGTTTAAACGGGCTCGACTCAAAGATCCCCTAAAAGGCAAACAATTACAAAAAGGCCTGCAACAGTTATCCGAAGAAGGGGCAACTCAGTTCTTCCGCCCGTTGATCGGCAACGATCTCATTTTGGGCGCCGTCGGTAGCTTGCAGTTTGACGTAGTCTCATACCGACTGAAGGACGAATACAACGTGGATGCTGTTTTCGAACCCATCACCATTCAATGCGCCCGCTGGGTGTATTGCGATGACGAACGCATGCTGGATGATTTCCGCCGCAAAATGCAGGCGAATCTGGCCATCGACGGTGCTGGAGAGCTGGTGTATATCGCCCCCAGCCGGGTCAATCTACAACTCACCCAAGAGCGCTGGCCCGATGTTCGCTTTGCTGCCACCCGCGAAGTGGGCCACGAGGGTATAGCTTGAAATCTATTTGGCAGTTCCCGCTGAGGGACCGGCGCAGCCAACTTCTGGGTATTGCCTTGCCCATTGTTGGTGGCATGCTGTCACAAAACCTACTCAACTTGGTGGATATCGCCATGGTGGGCCGCTTGGGCGACAGCGCCTTGGCGGCCACCGGTGTGGGTAGCTTTGCAAACTATTTATCGGTGTCGATGGTGTTAGGTTTATCCACCGGTGTGCAGGCCATTGCCGCACGCCGTTTGGGCCAGGGCCGCGACGACGAAACCGCCATTGCCCTAAATGGCGGTTTATTTTTAGCGCTGATTATCGGCGTTACACTCAGTATCGTATTGGGCAGCTTAGCGCCCACACTGTTTCCCTTATTGAATAGCGACCCTGCGGTAGTAGAGCAAGGCGTGCCCTATTTACAGGTGCGTTTACTTGCTATTGCTGCGGTGGGTATGAACTTTGCCTTCAGAGGTTATTGGAGCGCGGTGCATTTAACCCGCCTCTATTTCCGCACCATCGTGACCATGCATGTGCTGAATATCTTCCTGAACTGGGTATTGATCTTCGGCAAGTTGGGCATGCCCGCCTTGGGTGTTGTGGGTGCGGGTACCGCCACCACTATTTCCATTTTTGTTGGTACCTTGCTGTATTTTCTGCTGGGCTTAAAACATGCCCGCGAACAAGGTTTCTTACGCGGCTTACCCAAAAAAGAAGATCTCAAAGGTCAGATCAAACTTTCGCTGCCGGCCAGCATGCAGCAAATTTTCGCCTCCGCCGGCTTGGTCATCATGATTTGGATTTTGGGCCAAGTGGGTACCGCTGAAGTGGCCGCGGCCAATGTCTTGATGACTTTGGCTTTAACTCTGATGCTGCCTTCCATGGGCTTAGGCATTGCTGCATCCACCTTGGTGGGCAATGCTTTGGGCAAGAAAAATATCGACGATGCCGAGCTTTGGGGCTGGCAAGCCGCCACCTTAACGGTGATCGGCAATCTGATTATCGGTGTGTTGCTGTTTCTCTTCGCCAAGCCGGTTTTGAGTTTGTTTATTCAAGATCCCGAGACCGTACAGTTAGCCTATATTCCACTGCTGATTACCGCCGCGATTGTGAGCTGGGATAACGCCGGTATTGTCTTGATGAACGCAATCCAAGGTGCCGGTGCCACCGGCCGGGTGATGGTGATTTCCTTCGTTGGTCAATGGTTGATTTTTCTGCCGCTGGCCTGGATCGTAGGTGTGGGCTTTGGTTACGGTTTGCTGGGTATTTGGTCGATGCAGGGCTTTTATCGCACGCTACAAGCCATTGTTTTTGCTTGGACTTGGCGTCAACGCGCTTGGAGTCAAATCAGCGTTTAAAGCACCTGTGCGCCCTTTCGAAGATAAGCTCTACACTCAGGCTGATGATGGCTTGCCCGGCCCTACTTACCCTGCCCCCATTTGAGGCCGAGGGCAGGGTTTAGTATATTCTCCAGGTTCTCACACAGTTGGCGCGGTGTCGCCACATGTCCTCATCGGGCGCGCTTGGCGAGCGCAAACGCCCAACGGTTCTTGAAAGTGGGCCACGACATGCACTGGGTGGACACTTCATTCATATAACGAGGATCAACGCATACCGTGCCGATTTCCTAGGGGGAGATCAGCCGGTAATCATTGCGCGCGATAAACCACACCAAGGCTGCTGGCCGCGCTGCAATCGTTGTCCGATAAGGAACCAAGCATGTTGGCGGATATATTTTTCGGGGTCTTCGGGCTCAGCGTTCTACTAGGATTAGGCTGGCTCTTTTCACCACATAAAAAGTCGATTCAATGGCGCTTGGTAGGCCTCGGCGTATTTCTGCAGATCATCTTCGCGTTACTGGTTTTACGTACCAGCTGGGGCAAAGCCTTATTTGAAGCGCTGAGCCGTGGCTTTGTGAAGGTTATCGAATTCACCCAGGTGGGCGCTGAGTTCATCTTTGGCCCATTGGCCAATGGCTCGCAATTTGGCTTTATCTTTGCCTTCCAAGTACTACCAACCATTATTTTCTTTGCTTCATTAATGTCGGTGTTGTATCACCTGGGCATCATGCAACGCATCGTTCAGGCCATGGCCTGGGTCATGACCCGCATTTTGGGCGTGAGCGGTGCCGAGTCTTTATCGGTGGCGGCCAATGTTTTTGTGGGCCAAACCGAAGCGCCCTTGGTGGTGCGTCCGTATATTTCACGGATGACCCAATCTGAGCTGTTCACTACCATGGTGGGCGGTATGGCCACTATTGCCGGCGGTGTTTTGGCAGCCTATGTGGGTTTATTGGGCGGCGACGACCCTGAACGCCAGTTATTTTTCGCTAAGCATTTGTTGTCGGCCAGTATCATGGCGGCTCCGGCCACCATCGTGATGTCTAAATTACTGCAGCCCGAAACCGAAGAGTCGCTCACCCGTGGCAATGTCAAATTGCATGTGGAACGCACCAGCAGCAATGTGATTGAAGCCGCTGCCAATGGTGCTTCAGATGGTGTGAAGTTGGCACTCAACGTAGGCGGTATGTTGTTAGCCTTTCTCGCCTCGATTGCTTTGGTGAACTATCCGTTGGAAGCCTTTGGTCAGTGGTTAGGCCTGGAAGAAAGCCTGGGTCGCCCCTTAGACTTCTCACTGGTATTGGGCTGGGTTTTATCGCCCATTGCCTGGGTTATTGGTGTGCCTTGGCAAGACGCAGTGAATGTGGGTGGCTTGATCGGCCAAAAAGTGGTGGCCAACGAGTTTGTGGCCTACAGTTCATTTAACGAGATTAAAGCCAGCATGAGCGACAAAGCCGTTCTGCTGAGCACTTATGCTCTGTGTGGTTTCGCGAACTTCTCATCCATCGCCATTCAGCTCGGTGGTATCGGTGGTTTAGCGCCCGAGCGCAAAGCACAAATTGCCTCTTTAGGCTTAAAAGCCGTGTTAGGTGGCACGCTTGTGACCCTAATGACCGCCACTATTGCCGGTGTCATAACCGGTTTGTAAAGTACAAAGTCCAATGGGTTTCAGCGCTGAATAGACTTCAGTGCCTTATAAAAAATGCGCCCGCACTGGAGTTTTTCCAGCTGCGGGCGTTTTGCTTAGGCACAATGTGAAATATTTGCCCAGATACGCAAAAGCCGTTTAGGCGCAGATTACGCGTAGCTCAGAGGCTTAAAATCATCACAATAATTACAGGCGCAGGATAAGGACAGTTACAGCACAATGGACGATGCATCAGGGCAGCTACACCTAGCCCCATACCATAGCGTATTGATTTCTTCCCCCAATTCACTCCGCTTGCTTGTCATGGCTTCTCGCTTAGAGGGAGGTACCGTGCCATGTTAAGCGCCAGTCACCAAGCCAATGCCAAAGCCGCATTAGCCGCAGTGCAAAGCCTGCGCTGCGGGCGTTACCGGGCCTCCACCGTGGCCGAAACCAGCGTACATGCTTGCTTTCATATCAGCGATGGCGAGCAATCTTACTTTGCCAAGGTTGCTCATCACCCCAAAGCCAAGGCCTTGCTGAAAGCCGAAGCCGACGGCTTACGTGCCATGGCCGCCACCGGCAGTGTGCGTACCCCTGAGGTGCTTTTACTGAGCAGCTCGGTCGATGACACACCCACACCACAAACGCTGGTCGACCACAACAGTCTTAACGATCCCAGCCAAACCTATAGCTGTTTAGTGTTGGAGTTTTTACCCATGAAAACGGGTGAAGCGGGGGCAGCACTTGGCCAAGCACTGGCCGGAATGCACCGCTGCCATGCCGACACCTTTGGTTGGAATCAAGATAATTACCTGGGAATGACGCCGCAGTCGAACCGCCAGCAACACGATATCGTGCAATTTATGGCCGAACAACGCATTGGTTATCAACTCAAATTGGCACAGCGCGACGGCTTAAATTTCAGCATTCTCGATCAGGGTTGGCAGTTGGTCGAACGCATCCACCAGCTATATCACCATTATCATCCGCATCCAAGCTTGGTGCATGGCGATTTATGGCATGGGAATCAGGGTTGTTTAAGCGATGGCACGCCGGTGATCTTCGATCCGGCGGTGCATTTTGGTGATCCGGAGGCCGATCTGGCCATGGCTGAGCTCTTTGGTGGTTTTTCTAGAGATTTCTTTGCCGCATATCGTGATCACGCCGGTATCGATGATGGCTATTCGCTGCGCAAGAACTTACACCAGCTCTACCATGTGCTAAACCACCACCATTTATTTGGTAGCAGTTATGCAGGTCAGGCTCAGCGTTTAATTCAAGGTTCTTTAGCGGGTCTTAAATAATTAGTAACAACGACGAAATAGAAGCGCCTGGGCGCGTTACCCAGGCACTTTTGAACGGGAGAAGATCGCCATCTCAAGGTCGATCCCGAATGCCATTGTTTTGTCGATTAAGTAACGATCTTAAATACCGGCCAGATCTTAGCGCGCAGCAGCGATTCCTTCGGCTTTAACGCGGAATAATTTCACTTCGTCGCTATCAGGCTTAAGTTGGGTATTGCCTTCATCGACAAAGCCCAGGCGTTCTAACAAGCGGCCTGACGATTCATTATGTGGCGTGGTAATGGCTAATACCTCGTCTAGCTGATGTTTATTCACCTCGTATTCCATCAAAGCTTGGGCCGACTCAAAAGCATAGCCCTGCGACCAATACTTAGGTAAGAACGCAAAGCCTAAATCGGGATGAGGAAGTTCCTCACGCTTAAGAATGCCGCAGATACCCACCACATCGCCGCCAAACTTTAAGCTCACCCGATACAAACCAAAACCGTGTTCCTGATAACTGGCCATGGGCCCTTGATCCAGATAACGGCAGGCATCGGCACCATTACGTACGCCTTTATCACCGATAAACTCAATAAACGAGGGCTCATTAAGTAAACGTAAGATAAAGGTGGCGTCGTTATGCTCTAAATGCCGAATGGTCAAGCGACCGGTATCCAGTACTTTCATCGTGGTGACTCGCCTTTTTTACTTCGCATAGCTACAGGGTAACGAGGCTGCTTTAGTTTATTCGGGATATAAAGCGGGCAACACAGACTTATTGTGATTAGCGCTTTGGCTGCCAGCCGCTGGTAGCTGTTCAATCAACTGCCACAAACGCGCGCCCTCCCACGGGCTTTGCTCGGCTGCAAATGAACTGGCTTGCAGCGCCTGAATTTCCCTGCGGATATCATCGTGATCGATCGCCTTCGCCACGCTTTGTACATGTTGAATACGCGCTTGTGGCCAGCGGGTTTGTCCCCACTGTATCAAGGCATTGCGGGCAGCTTCGGCATCATTTGCCAAGCAAGCGTTCTTCAGTGCTTTAGTTGCGGCCCGGGCGTTGATCTGTGGTGTTTGTGGCGAGCTTTGCGAGCTTCGCGGTTGACGCTGGCGCTCGCGCCACCAAAGGGCCAAGGTGATCAACCACAGTAGGGCGAGAACGATATTGGTCCAATGCCAATACGCCGGGGCAGCGGTAGCGCTACTCAGCGTGTTATCGGTGTCTGACTGACTGAAATCTTGATTGGCCACCGGGCTGGCCGTTTCGTCCACCAGCGCTGGCAAGACATTGATTTCGGTACCCGGAATAATCATCACCTCTTCCTGGTTAGTGACCACGTTCCACCACACAATTTGGGTATCGGGGATGGTAAGCGTGCCCGCCGCCGTGGGTACGATGGCTTGCTGGAAGCTGCGTTGTGCCACCATCCAGCGATCATGGCTGTTGGTAACGCCTTCACCGCCGCTGGCGTAGATACGTCCGCCGGCAAACTCGATCTCGGGCAGCTCGGGTAATTGGGTGTGGCTCAAACCTTGGGCTTGAATGGCGATATTTCGATTCACCGGATCACCCACCCGAACCTCGGTTTTATCTTGCTCTAAAGTAAATTCCATACGCCGCGCTGGCAACCATTGTTGACCACTGAAACTGGCCGGTTGCGACTGCACTTCAAAGCGCATGGCTTCGCTGGCGGCACGAACCCGACGCCCGCCGCTAATACCAAAGAAACTACGGCGGCCACCGCGCGATAAGCGGCCATCAAAGCGCATAGCAGGAATGATCAATGTACCGCTGCGTTCGGGTTGCACGGCATAGCGGCGCTCGAGCACATTAACGTTTTGGCCACCACGCTGGGCGGTATATTGCACTTCATCGAGCAGTTCTACCACCGCGTTTTCGATCTCGGGATGATTTAAAGAGCCTTGCGTTAAGCCCCCCGGGTAATACAAACGCACAATTAAGCTGAGCTGCGCTTGCACATACAAAGTGCCGTCGGTGGTGGGCTCGGCATCAAGCTCAATGCTGATGGAATCTTGTGCCGCTTGGTTGTGCGTACTGGGTGCATTGGTCACGGTAATCGTGATGGGGTCGCTGCTGTAGGCCCCCAGCTGGATCGCAGGAATCGTGATCCGCCCCACCTCTTTGGCCTGTAGCGTTACCACAAACTGCGTGGAGCGCATGGTGTTACCGCTGCCATCGAGTTGCATCGAGGTTTGCGTGCGGTTTTGCAAGATATGAAAATCTTGCTGCAAAGCGCTAAGGTCGGGAATGCCTTCAGCCTCTACATCGCGTAGCTCTAATATCAGATTAAAGCTTTCGGTATCGCCCACAGTCAGACGATCGACTCGTGCGTTTAAGCTACCTTGCGCCTGCGCCCAAAGCGCTGTGCTTAAACCACACAAAAGCAAAAAGCTCAGCACTAACAACCATGGTTCAGCGCGATGAGGTTGGCCATTGTGGCACTTATCTTGTTGTTGCCATGTTTTCATTACTGATTACGCTCTTTGCGCTGTTTTCTTTGATATTCAGAACGAAACTTCGCTCTCAATAAACCACCCGGATCATCCGGCACTCGCCGCAACCATTGATCCATGGCCTGTAGCTGCTGACGTTCTTCTTCCGTCAATTCACTCTCGTCCACGGCCACCGCTTGTTGTTCTTGCTGTTGCTGATCTTGCTGTTGCTGTTGATCTTGTTGCTGTTGATCTTGTTGCTGTTGATCTTGTTGCTGTTGATCTTGTTG
>JAKSCJ010000258.1 GCA_022360675.1 Lysobacterales bacterium | reverse complement strand
GTGCTCTTCCGATCTAGCTGCTTTGTGTCAACTGAACAATCGGCTTATCAGTATTTGGCGAGTACGCTGATTCTAACAATGCAGAATCAGCGAAAACAAATGCACTTTTAGAAACGCCACTTGTAACCGTCCCTTAAACCAGGGCCATACATAACTGGAGATTTCTGGGATAATCCACGCACCAAGGAGAGTTTCCCATGCGTAAATCCCGTTTTACCGAAAACCAGATCATATCCATCCTCAAGGCTGTTGAGGCCGGGCGCACCGTAAAAGATGTCTGTCGTGAACATGGTGTGTCCGAAGCCACTTATTACAACTGGAAGAGCAAATACAGTGGCATGGAAGCTTCCGATATCAGACGACTGAAAGATATGGAAGGTGAACTGTCTCAACTGAAGCGCATGTACGCTGATCTGGCTCTTGAGAACCGTGCACTGAAAGATGTCATCGAAAAAAAGCTCTGAAGACTTCAGAGAAACGAGCATTGGTTGATTTTCTGAAGGAACAACATCAATTAAGTGAGCGCCGTAGCTGTCAGGCTCTGGCACTCTCACGCAGTGTATATCAGTATCGCCGTGATGAAAGCCGGGACGACGAAGTGATCGGTGCGTTACAGGCGATGGCAGAGCGTTATCCTCGCTATGGCTTCCGGAAGCTGTTCGTAAAGCTGCGAAAGCAGGGATACTTATGGAACCACAAACGGGTCCACCGGATCTACTGTCAGCTTAAACTGAACTTCCGGCGTAAGGGCAAACAGAGACTTCCGAACCGGAATCCGCAGCCACTGTCAGTACCGTTAGCGCAGAATCAGAGCTGGTCGATGTGTAATCCCCCCAATAATCCACAGAGGTTATAAGTAGAAAATTCCATTAAAATAGGTCCATCAAGGAGTTTTCTGACCATGCGTAAATCCCGATACAGTGACAGCCAAATCCTGGCTATCCTCAAACAAAATGAAAATGGTGTATCTGTTGCAGACCTATGCCGTGAGCACGGTATGAGTTCTGCCCAGTTCTACAAGTGGCGATCTAAGTTTGGCGGTATGGATGCCTCAATGATGAAGCGACTTAAGGAGCTGGAAGACGAGAACCGTAGGCTCAAAAAAATGTATGCTGAAGAGCGCCTCAAAGCAGAGCTTCGTCAGGAAGCGTTAGAGGGAAAGTTGTAAAGCCATCTCAGCGTAAAGAGATGGCACAGCGTG
>JAKSCJ010000495.1 GCA_022360675.1 Lysobacterales bacterium | reverse complement strand
TCCCACATCAGCGAGTCTTTCCACGAGGTCCATAGGCGCGGTGCGGTAGCCGCGATATCGGCAACCGATAATAAATACAGGTAGCGCAAACGTTGTTCGGTACCGACTTGCGCGGCGAAGCGCTGTACCACTTCTGGGTCAGAAATATCTTGGCGCTGGGCCGTTTGCGACAACAATAAATGGTGACGCACCAACCACCCCACTAAATCTTGATCGCTTGCACTCAGCTGCATGCGTCGGCAATATTCTGCCGCATCTTCCGCCCCCAGTTCCGAATGATCGCCCCCGCGCCCTTTGGCGATATCGTGAAACAAGCCGGCCAGATACAACAAATGGGGTTTCTCGACGTGGCGCCATTCGTCGATGGCATGCGAAAACTCCTGCGCTTGGCGGCCATTGGCAAAACGTCGCAGATTACGAATCACAAATAAGGTGTGCTGATCCACCGTGTAGACATGGAATAAATCAAACTGCATGCGCCCGGTGATATGGCGAAACGAGGGCAATAAGGCGGCTAGCACGCCGTAGCGGTTCATCCGCTGCAATGTGCGATACAAGCGTCGTGACTGCTTTAAAATGGCGAGAAACTGCTGCCAGGTTTCTTCTTGCTGGCAAAAATCCTCGTCGATTAACGGCAAATGCTGGCGAATCAAACGAATCGTGCTGGCACGCACGCCTTGGATATCGGCCCGGCGTTGCAACCACAAAAACAAAGTTAACAAGCGTTGGCGCTGCTCTGTAAAGACCGTTTCTGAGCGTACTTCCAAATACCCGTTATGAATTTGAAACGCCTCATCCAAAGGCTCTACCCGGTGACGGTGGGTGG
The DNA here is from genome assembly GCA_022360675.1 of Lysobacterales bacterium. Lineage (GTDB taxonomy): Bacteria > Pseudomonadota > Gammaproteobacteria > Xanthomonadales > Wenzhouxiangellaceae > JAKSCJ01. The sequence goes on along the minus strand of JAKSCJ010000495.1, from coordinate 2,427 downwards.
CCACGAACTCTTCTTGATACTGCTGCAGCACACGCTCGTTTAAACGCTCGAGCTTCATCACGGTGCGGTAATAACGCTGCATGAATTGCTCCACACCACGGTTATCACCGGAAACATCTTCATAATCAAACTGCTGGGCCAGACTGGTTTGATACTCAAAGAGCAAACGTTCTTCGGCACGCTGGGCCAATTGGTGCAAGCCCCAGCGCACACGCCACAGAAAATCACGATTTTTTCTCAGCTCGTGGGCTTCTTGGCGGGTCAATAAACCATTGCGCACCAAAGCCTCGATGGGCCGCCCACCAAAGCACCTGAGCGCAACCCAGGTGATCATCTGTACATCGCGCAGACCACCGGGCGAGGCTTTGATATTGGGCTCCAAGTTATAGGCCGTATCGTGGAAACGTTCGTGGCGTTTTTGCTGCTCACCCAATTTAGCTTGATAGTAAGAGGCCGCAGGCCACATCGCTTCAGGTGCCGTGGCTGCTTGCAGTTGCGTAAGCAAGCGGGTGTTGCCGGCCAGCCAGCGGGCTTCCATCACATTAGTCAGAAACACCACATCGTCGCGTGCATCGGCAATGGCCTGCTCCAAAGTACGAACACTTTGGCCCACGACCCAACCTAAATCCCACAAGGCATGCACAAACTCACTTAAGGCTGCTTCAGGAATAGCCGCCTCATTCTCTGTCAGAATTAACAAATCCACGTCTGAATACGGGTGTAACTCCGCGCGTCCAGATCCACCCACCGCCAGTAAGCACAACTGAGATTGATCACAACCATGTGCTTGCCACAACAAGCGCAGCAAACGCACCACACCCAAAGCACGCCTGCGCATAATATGGGCAATGGGTTCTCGCGCCTCAAAACGGCGCTGTAAATCGGCTTCTAAAGCGCGGTATACATCCGCGTAGGTGTGATCGGCCTGTTGGGCACGTTGAATCAGCTGCCGACTGGCAATAATGGGGGCGGGGGGAGAATCGGTGGGCGGTGGCTTGCTCATGGTGTAACCAGTGTGGATGGAACCAATGCGGGCGAAACCCCAAAACGAATGCGCAAAACGATGGCGACCCAGTGCCAACCCCATTTAATCAGTGGGAAACCACTAACAACAAATGTAGCAGGCGAGATAGCAGCACTGCGGTGTTGGCTTAACACCGCAGTGCTCATGAAAGCTGTTGATCACGAATTTAAGTGTCGAACTGAACCAGCGGGTGCCGATACGGTGCGGCACCAATTTTTTGCGCCACTTCGTTTTCGTTATCGCCGGGGTGGGCAGTTAACACTTCCACGCCCGTTTCGGTCACGGCTAAGGTGTGCTCCCATTGGGCGGAGAGACTACGGTCGCGGGTTTTCACGGTCCAGCCATCACCCATAGTGCGGGTTTCAGGGCGGCCCAAGTTCACCATGGGTTCGATGGTGAAGGTCATGCCTGGCTCCAGCAATAAACCGGTGCCCGGTCTGCCGTAGTGCAGCACTTGGGGTTCTTCGTGGAAAACGCGGCCAATACCATGGCCACAGTATTCACGCACCACCGCCATGCCTTCGGCCTCAACCATGGTTTGGATAGCATGACCGATATCGCCTAAGCGAATACCCGGCTTCACCATGCTGATACCCAACCACAAGGCACGGTAGGCCACTTCGCTTACACGCCGCGCGGCCAACGCTGGCTCACCCACATAAAACATACGACTGGTATCGCCATGCCAGCCGTCTTTAATAACAGTGATATCAATGTTAACGATGTCACCGCGTTTTAGCGCTTTTGCGCCCGGAATCCCATGGCACACCACATCGTTCACCGAAGTACAGATAGATTTAGGAAATCCACGGTAGTTCAGCGGTGCCGGAATGGCTTGCTGTTGCTCGGTGATGTGTTGGTGGCAAATGGCATTGAGTTGGTCGGTGGTGACGCCCGCTTTAACGTGAGATGCAATCATTTGCAGCACCTCAGAGGCTAAGCGGCCAGCGGTACGCATGGATTCAATACCAGCGTCCGATTTGATCACAACACCGTCCATACGCGGTGCCTCAGCTTCATTTGCAGGATAAGTGTTTTGCATCGCGCTATTGTAACTTACTCGGCGTGAAGCTGCGCCACCGGCCAGCCTGCCTAGCTGCCACCTCAACGACACCGCGTCTGCCGTAGCAAAAAGGCGCACTTTGCCCGCGCTCCCACTCTCGCTTTCGCAATAGTTCAGCGTAGCCTTGTAAGCACGGCAATAAAAATGGGTCAAAACCAACTCGAACAGCACTTATGCCCGTTAGCAATGTTCTCAAGCAATGAGAAGCGAATTAGGCAAGCTTTAACGCTCTTTTACCAATCAATAAGCGGGCATTTGGCATTCAACCATAAGGCGGCAAAAGCGCTGTGGCACTGGCTTTCATCGCTTGTTGTCATCCCCAGTGCCCTATTGACGTTAC
>JAKSCJ010000378.1 GCA_022360675.1 Lysobacterales bacterium | reverse complement strand
TTTCACCCCAAAACAGTGCCGAAAAAGCTAAATAAGAACAAAGCACCACTAAAGTGTTGATATTTGGACTAAGTAACAGCCGATACAGCAAAGCTTCAGCGCATCAACTCGCCATTTCATTCACGCTGAAAATCTGTGGGTAATACGGCCGTTAAACGATACAAAGGCTCGCCACGCTCGGTGTATTTACGTTCGAAGGGCGTGATTAAGGTGGTGGGTGTGAAGGATTCGGCCGGTGTGGCTGCAATCTCGTAAAAGCGAAGTGCCTGATGAAACTCTTCCACATAAAGGCGCCAATTACTGCGCAGCTCTAAACGGCCACCCAAGGCTAAGATCGTGGCGAAGATGGAATGCCCATGCCAGCGTCGTTGTAAGTGCTCGGACTTGGGCCAAGGATTGGGATACAGTAAATAATGATGGGTAGGCCGCCATTGCGCTTGCTGGGCCAAGCGCCAAAAGTCGATCAGATCGGCCCGCACCCACAAGGCGTTATCTTGCTGATGCACCAGGCTTTGCAGTTTGGGCGTATCGGCACTCGATTTACCCAAACGATGCGCCGATTTATCGATTCCAATCACCCACGCCTTTGGATGCCGCTGGGCCAAATGCTGAGTGCTCTCACCCACCCCGCAGCCGCTATCCAGCACCAAAGGCCGATCGGGCTCGGTGTTTAAACGGGCTTGCACGGCTTCAAAGGCGCTTTTTGTATGCTCGGCAATGGGCTTTTGAAAGGCTTTACCACGATGGCGTTCCAATGTTTTGTGTAACTGCTCGTGCACACCTTGTTGATTAGAATGCACACTGCTGCCATCGGAGCCCAGCAAAACCATAACGCCTGATCCAGTGGTGAAAAAAGAAATATCAGGGTATCACTGCCGTCAAGGTTTAGCTTTTGTAGCGCCGTTCTATAGCATTGCTCTGTAGCGCACTGCCCGGTAACGCACTGAACAAATTGCCAAACCTACGCCACGATTGGGCACATCTTAAGTATTAAAAAACCAGCGCACCGTTATCAACAAAAATACAGGCTATCAACCCTGAACCAAGCGGCATTTCACCAGTCATTAGCTTCGGCAGTGCCTAATATACCGAAGCGTATTTCGCGCTTACTGCCACGAACAACATCAGCAAGGAGCTGTTGAGTATTGGGTACTTGCCTCAATACAATGTAGCGTCGGTAAACCTATGCGTTTACTGCTGCCTACTGCATCTTGTTTGATCAACGCCTTGGGCCTAAAACAAATACCTGGCGATAATCCAGAAACCAACCAGAAAGATCCCACCTATGAGCACCGAAAAACCCCTATTCCATTACGATCAGAGCTTTCCCCTCTATCGCGGTGGCGAGCTTCCGCGCTTACGTTTGGCGTACGAAACCTGGGGCGAACTCAACGATGATGCCAGCAATGCCATCTTAATTTTTACCGGTCTTTCGCCGGGTGCTCATGCGGCTTCCAACGAGTTGGACCCAACCCCCGGCTGGTGGGAGCCGATGATTGGTCCGGGCAAGGCCGTGGATTCCGAGCGCTTTTTCATCATTTGCGTGAATTCTTTAGGCAGCTGCAAAGGCTCCACCGGCCCGGCCTCCATTGAACCCGGCACCGGCCAACCCTGGCGCTTGCGCTTCCCCACCTTAAGCATTGAAGACATCGCCGCCAGTACCCGTTTGTTACTGCTAGATTTGGGTATTAAGCAGCTCGACACCGTGATCGGCCCGTCCATGGGCGGTATGACCGCATTGGCCTGGTTGAAGCTCTTCCCGAACGCAACTCGGCGCATGATCAATATCTCTTCGGCCATGGCGTCGTCACCCTATGCCATTGCTATTCGCTCCTTACAGCGCGAGGCCATTTGTACCGATAACAACTGGAACAACGGCCAATACGACGAAGAAACCTGGCCCGAAGATGGCATGCGCTTCGCCCGCAAGTTGGGCATGATCAGCTACCGCTCGGCTGCCGAATGGCAGGCCCGTTTTGGTCGCGAGCAGCAAAGCCAATATCCAAAAACCATCTACGGCATGGATTTCTCGGTGGAATCCTATTTAGAAAACCACGCCCGCCGCTTTATCGGGCAGTTTGACCCCACCTGCTACATTTATTTATCCCACGCTATGGACTGGTTTGACGCTGGCGATAAACACAGCGATGCGCAAACCATGATGGCCCGCAGTGGCCTGGAAAAAGCCATGGTGATTGGGATCGGCACCGATGCGCTGTTTCCCGTGTGGCAACAGCACGAAATGGCCGACACGCTAAAACGCGCCGGTGTCGACACTCAATATTACGCTCTGGATTCAGTAGAAGGTCACGATGCCTTTTTGATCGACCACGATCACTTTAATCCGTTAATTCGCGGCTTTTTGGTGTAGGTGGCGCCAGTGAACTCAGCATCGCAACGGCAGCGGCATTCAACAGCGGCTTATTATTTTCGTTGCACATTGGCTTGGTTCCTACTCGTGTTGATGGCCAACTGGACTGCGCCCACCCAAGCTCAGGTTTATAAATACAAAGACGAGAACGGGCAATGGGTGTTCACCGATAAAAAGCCGGTGGATACCCAGGCCGACGAACTGGATATCGAAACCAAAAGCGAAAAAACCGAGCGCGAACCTCAATTCTTTCGCCATCAATATCCCGATCATTACGAAAACTGGGTGCGTAATCCGCTGCATGCGCCCATCGAAATTAAAGTTCAGTTTGAAGACACCGGCCTACTCATCCACCGCACGGTCGAAGCCCAGGGCAAGCTAAAGCTCAACGAGAGCCCGTTAGAATCGGAACCCTTCACCTATTGGTGGGCCATTGGCGATCCACGCAGCGCACCGCGCTGGGACGCTTACGAATACCCCATTGCCCGCCATGGCGACTACACCATTAGCCAGAGTTTTAACGGCGCGTTTTCGCATAATCACCAGCCCAGCACCTATGCCGTGGATATCGCACTGCCCGTGGGCACCAATATCGCCGCCGCTCGCAACGGTGTGGTGATTTCAGTCCGCGACGATTACCAATTTGGTGGCAAGAACGGTTATTTTCTCGACAAAGCCAACCACGTTACCATCCTGCACGACGACGGCACCTACGCGCTGTACGCGCATCTCTTGGTGGGCAGCGTAAAGGTAGAACTGGGCCAACGCGTGGCTGCCGGTCAGGTGATTGGGCGTTCGGGCAATAGCGGTTA
>JAKSCJ010000334.1 GCA_022360675.1 Lysobacterales bacterium | reverse complement strand
GTACCCACCAGAGGGTGCCGAAAGCAGTACGTCAAAGCCGATGGAATTTGCTGCTTGTAGAGCAACGGCGGAGGGTATTATTTCGCAGATTAAAGGCCATTACCCCATTCAAATTAAAGTCAACGACAGCAGCTATTATTCGGTAAAGACATGGACTAACGACGGCTCGGTCACGGCCAGTTGTTCTAAGTTCACTGAAGTATTGATTTTGGCTCAAGCGCCTTATCAATAAAGCTTCACTAAAGAAAAGCAGCGCCAGAGTTTCCTGATCGCTGCTTTAGGTGTTGGGAAATGGCTTATGTACTAGCGAGAAAAGCCGTGTTTATCGAGCCGTACGGCTTATGTGATCTCGATGTAAGCTGGTGCGACTCGTTAGCTATGAAAGAACAGCATCGGCAACTCTAAAAACTAAAACCCCATCCCCAACTTCCACCGTGTATCCCTTACCAATTCCAAAGCCTGCCTTTTCCAGCCAATGCCCACGCAGGTTAATCCAAGGAATTGGTCGCCACGATTGATAACTGTTGGAATCGACCAGGGGCGGGTAACTATTACTGTGCACCGTGGCACGGCGTAGTGTGTGAGTCTTGTGAGTCTCTTGGGAACACGCGCAGCTTCGCGTATGATAGCGCTTAGTCATTATCAACTCCGTTTTAGTTGATGGTGATTAGCTGGGCCCGGGTGTTGGTAGCACCTTGGCTCAGCGCTTTAGGTTAGTGATGTTTGTGTAGAATTCTTGGTGTTGCTTTTCCGGTGTGTCTTGTTTATCTGTGAATTTGTACAGGCTGGTGGCTAAGGTATCACGACTACTTAGTTTGTTTCTGATTTACCGTATATATCTGTTCAATTTTAAGAGTTTATATTTTTCGTTCGGACCCTTTTAAAATTTTTATTTACCACTACCTATCCATGGTGCTGGTTTGTCAATCGCTAATAAAAATGGGATATAACTGGATAAAGTAAACACAACGCCAAATGCTGTGCGCTATAAATTTCTGTAATGGAGTATAAAGTTGCTAAAGGAAGTAGAGTTGGTTGGTTTGTTATCTAAGGTATCAGATGTTCCAGTGGTACAGTCGGTAACATTTATCCTGGTATCAGTTTATTTTCTTCTTATGATTTTTGTGAAAGTACAGAGAGTGCATACTGAGAACATTCGATTCTTTAAAAGTAAGAATGTTGAGCAAGCTCTAGATAAGTTAGTTGATGGTTCAGACGATAAGGCTCTATTTAAGGAGCTACACGTGCAATCATTGTTTTATGCTAATACGGGCATTGATGCTTCTTTGAATCAAAGAAAACAAATACTCGATTGGACAACTAACCGAGGAATTCCAATATCCATGATCAAAATGTCTTGGTCATCGATCCCTAAAAGTAAGAATGGCATATTGAAAGCTGAGCTTAGTTTGCTAGATAAAGGTTTCTTTTACTTCTCAGTAGTCACACTTCTTTGGGGGTTTATTGTAACCTTCAGTCTTGCCTCTGAGGGTGTTATTGCTGTGCTAGAAACGGGTGAATGGGTCTACATGCTTGCCTCGGCGATAATGCTAATCTTGACTTTTATTGTGTATTTATTCTCTCGGTCGGCAATCTCATTTAGGCGGCTTGTTTATCTCTTAGAGAAGAAGTAATAACTGATGTTTAATTAATGCGCAGTAAATGCAGCTTCGAAACGAAGCTGCTTGGTTTAGGTTAAGGCTTGAGTTTATCGGAGGGGAGTGTAACCAGCCTTACATTAAGTATTCATCTGGTTGCGTGATTTCAGCTATTGCAGCGGTGTAGTTGATAAAGCACTGTTTATTATCATCTTCGTTTATTTCATCACCTGGGTCGAACACTATAAATTCCCCATTGCCAGCGGGTTGGTTTTGCAGAAAGCCTTGCAAGTCGCCAATACCGTAACCTTGGGGGCTGTTGGCGAAATTTGAAATCGCTTGCAAGCTTTCGCTAAACATATCGGCTTGTTGAAGTGTTAAATTTCGTACCGGAAGAAATGCAGGAGAGTTTTGGATCAAGTCCTCCATAACCGCGAAAACCATGTTGTAATGGTTTGCACAATCGCCTTGATCTATATCCGCCTGGTCTAATGCATTCAAAGCTAGTTCCGCTATGCGTATCTCTTCACCATGTAACCGTGCTTCTACGAAACTAGCACAAGCGTGATCGCCAGGAAATTCTCCACATGGCATGTTTTGTATTAAGCCTTGACTAACTAATGCAGATGGTACGTTGGCACCATTGAGGTCAACTAAAATTTGATGCTCATCTACTAACTGCCCATTCGCACCTGTGCAATTATTGCTTGATCTGCATCCAATCATAAAGAAAGCTTGATTTGGAACTGCCATTTGGCATATGGCTTTGTAACCAGTGAACATTACAGCTCCCCCAGCACAAACTCCGCCATCTTGTGGGGGATCAAATGGGTCGTTATCATCTTCTATGCTCTCATTAATTACAGCGATTGCATTGGCTATGTTTTGTCCAAACACGTTTGATGGAAACAATAAAGCGATGCCCAGTAAAAACAAAATAGTGCTAAACGAAATGCATAAATGCTGATAGTTACAATAAGTTTTCTTCACTGCTTACGACCTTTTTTAGATTGAGAAGTGCCACTTGTTTTGTGCTGTATATAGTTAATCAAATACTAGCTTATTAGCGGAAGTGATCATTGATTGAATTGAACACCACGATGCATAGTTGAGTGAAGAGCTAAGCAGGAGTAATACTATCAATAATGGATTTACATTTGTTTTAAATCTTGCTTACCAACCCCACCACCAAAAACCAAACCCCACGCCACCGCGCTTTCTTCTCCTCAGCCGATAACAACTTGGGCGATACCGCCACCGGGTTCTGTAATTGGCTTTTCTCGTCTAATAAAGTCGCATTCACCGCACCTCTGATGCCATCGGAGTATTCACAGGTGGCGGCGATGATGTCGTGGCAGTGGGTGCATTGCCAGAAGCGGGTTTGTTCGGAGCCTTGGGTGAGGGTTTGTAGGGAATGGTTGTGTGGTATTTCGAGTGTGCCGTTGGGGTGTGAAAGGTATTGGATGTATCTTTGGGTGCAGAAGTCGCAATCGCAAGCGCGGGCTTGGTAGTTGGATAAGGCTTGGGGTAGTTGAATGTGGAATGTTACGCGTTGGTAGTTGCAGTGGCCGGTGTAGGTGTTGATTGAGTCCATTGCTTCAACGGCTGTGTGTGGCTTTAGTTGGATTCTAGCATGTGCTTTTGTGTGAACGAGGAATGGTGGCGCTTGTGGTTTGTTTACATCAGATACCCGCTTGCTGGTGCGGTATAGTTGCTTGTTACTTCAGACTTGAGAGATTCCTGTGCTCAGTACAGCTCAACGCTGGCGTTTGGTCGTTAGTGGTTTTATTGCGGCCTCGCCGTTGTTAATTGGCATTACGCCGTTCGGGTTTATCTTCGGCGCGGCCTCGGTGCAGCAGGGGATCTCTTTGGCGGCGTGTATGGCTATGTCGTGCTTTGTGCTGGCCGGTTCGTCGCAGTTTTTGGCCTTGGGCTTACTGGCGGTGGATACACCCGTGGGTGTAATTATCGGGGCCACGTTTTTGGTGAACATGCGCCATTTATTGTATTCGGCCTGGTTGGCGCCTTATTTCAGTCATTTATCCAAAACCTGGAAGGTAATCTTAAGCTACGGCCTGGTCGATGCGGTGTTTGCCTTGGCTAGTCAGTACATTCCCAATAATCCACCCGAAAACCGCCCTTGGTTCATTCTAGGCACCATTATTGCCATGTGGAGTTGTTGGATGGCCACCAGTCTGGGCGGTTATCTGGTGGGCACTCAGTTTCCTATCTTGTTTGAAATGGGTCTAGAAATCGCTATGCCCATCACGTTCATCAGCATGGTGGTGGCTTCATTGAAAGATCGCACCACCGTGGCAGCTGCCTGCTCGGCGGCGGTGGCGGCGTACTTCACCCATCACTTTCCTTATCAACTGGGTTTATTGGCATCCACCACGGTGGGTATTGCCGTGGGTTATTTCTTAGAAACCCGCAAATGCCAACAACCAGGAGCTACGGCATGACATGGTTAATTGCGAGCATGGCCGTTTTGGTGTTTGTATGCCGAGGCTTTTTTATCTTCACCGCCCATAAAATCAAACTGCCCGAAGGCATGCGCGTGGCCTTATCTTTCGCGCCGCCAGTGGTGCTGAGTGTGATTGTGGTAAGCAGTGTCATGAACATTGCCAAGTCCAGCGGCAATGCTTTAGAAACCGCCGCTGCCTTTGTGGCCTTAGCCATTGCCGGTGGCGTGGTGTATCGCTTTGGCTCGTTCTCGGCGGCTATTGTTTCTAGTTTGGGTTTTTATTTAGTGATGAAACTGGTGTTTTTGTAGCGCTGCGGTAGACCGCTGCTGCTGAAGTGAGTGCTCAGCCCAGACTTTGTGAACGGGGTGATTGTTTAGAATTGAAGCGGTGGAGTTTATTTTTCGCCACTTGAACGTTTGATGTTTATAGCAACACTCACGTGTGGCGGCGAGTTCCTTTTGGTGCAGCCAAAAGCTGCTGGTGTGTGGTTAGTGATTCCCCGGTATTTTTAATCTTCTCGGCGATCGTGATTAAACGGCATCCTGCCTTTGATCACTGCACTCGCGTCGTGCTCGTGCTC
>JAKSCJ010000432.1 GCA_022360675.1 Lysobacterales bacterium | reverse complement strand
TTGACCTCGACGACGATCACCGGGTTTTCAACCCTCAATTCATCGGGGGCCGCCACCACCCTGACGGTTAACGGCGACCAGCTATCAGGCTTCACCACGGTCGCCGACACGGGTATCACGGGCGATACCTTGACCGTGAATGAAAATGGCCGCTTCCGCTTTGCGCCTTTGTATATGGATGGTGATGTTTACGATGTAACCGTGGCACCCGAAGGTCAACCAACCACGCCTCGTCAAGACTGCACCATTACTAATGGCGCAGGCACGGTGAATGGCAATGCGATTGAAAACGTGGTGGTCGATTGCACACTACGCACCTTGGCGGTAGCCAATGATATCAATACGGTGGAAAGTGCTATTGTTTCGGTGCCCGTTCAATTGGCTCCCGAAGGCTTGGCCTTGGCTGGGGTTTCGTTCTCTTTGGATTATGACCCAACTTGTGTTGACCCCGACCGCGATAACGACGGTGAGCTGGATAACTTAATGGTTAATGTTCCAGCCGACTTCACGTCTACCGTGGTGTTTGATCCTTCCGATGTCGATGGCGAGATCTTTATCTCCATTGCCGATTTTTCACCACCCTTCAGCACTTTAAGTACTGCCGATGTAGTTACCGTGGATTTCTTTGTGGATTGTCCGGCGGCAAGTCCGTTCTTCCGAACGAATATCCGCTTTGGCGATAACCCGCCACCCAGCTTCAGCAACCTAGTTGGCCAGGATGTGGAAGGCACCACTTCGCAAGGGAGTGTGCGCGTGTGGGATGGTATTAGCGGCGACTGTAATGTGACGGGCGATATCACCGTGGCCGATGTGATTAGTGTGGGTTTAGAAGTGACCGACGACGATGGTGATGGTTTTATCGATGCGCCTGAGTCCGAGTTCTTCGGTAGCCCACAGGGTTGTGATGCTAATGGTAATGAGGTGATTACCGCCGCCGATGCGGTATGTGTGAATTTACTTCTAGCCGGTGAAGACTGCGCGCCGCTGCGTTTAACGAATGCACGCCAACCTGAGTTAAATGTAAGCACTGAACTCGATACCGATATGGTGTGGATTCAAACCCGCTTAACGCACCACGAAGGTGGCGTGGCTGGTATTTCCTATACTTTGGATTTGGATTTGAGTGAGTTTGATATCAGCCTTATCGATTTAGATGGCAATGGCATTCCCGATAATCTTCGCTACGCTCAAGGCCAGCCGGGCTTTGCCCAGGTTCTGTGGAAGGAAGTTGAAGATCGAGGCCAACTCCAAGTGATTTTATTAGATACGGCACAGAACCTTTTGGCGCAAGGTTTGGTCTTAGAAGTGGGTATTCCCACCGCGCAAGTTCCGGAGCAAGGTATTGAGTTTAATACCCAGCGTTTGCCTGTTTTTGCCGATACCAGCGGCAACGATGTACCCGGCTTGTTTAACGTGGGCGATGTGATCTTCCGCGATACCTTCGAATAAAAAATACCGCTTTATGATTGATCTTTGACCCCGCATTTTGCGGGGTTTTTTTTGCGTTTTTTGTGGGGCCGTGTCTATGTTTTAGTTATTTTGAATATTGACTTGCAATCGCGTTAGTCTGTTGTCTTTGCAGTAAAAAAGGACATCAATGTTGATTATCAAGGATGGTTTATTGACGTACTCGAAAGGTTACTTGGGGCTTTGCTTGAGCTTCGCTTTAGTATTGATGAACATCGCTTGCGATGCCTTAGCACTCGAAACTGGCGAAGCGGTAAAAATAGCGCAAAATCCGCTCACGCAAAGGGATTACATCAAAGCGTTTAACACTAATGCGGGCGATGAGTTTGGTGCTTCAGTGGCGGTTTCAGGAAATACACTGGTGGTGGGTGCTATACGAGAAGATAGCAACGGAATCGGCGCCGATGGGAACCCTAGCAGTAATAACTTAGGTAGTTCTGGGGCGGTTTATGTTTTTGTTAGAAACAATGGGGTGTGGATTCAGGAAGCTTATTTAAAAGCAGCTAATCCTGATGTCTCAGATCTATTTGGACAAGCGGTGGCTATTGCTGGCGACACTCTGGTGGTGGGCGCAGGAGGAGAAGATAGTAGCACTACTGGAGTTAATCCCGTTGCCAACGATAACGCCAGCGCTTCTGGTGCCGCTTATGTGTTTACACGCAATGATGGCGTGTGGACCCAAAGTGCGTTTTTGAAAGCATCGAACACAGGAACCTCCGACAACTTTGGTGCTTCGGTGGATATTT
>JAKSCJ010000132.1 GCA_022360675.1 Lysobacterales bacterium | reverse complement strand
GGTAATTTATTTCATTTTTCACTTTACCACCCCACCCTTTTTCGTTTTCACCTTCAATACGATAGCGCCATACAAATACGATAGCGCCGTACAGATGTTTAAGTTGAACAGATTTTCGCGAACCTCTATGTGTAAATCATTTAAATGCTCACTTAAAAAGGCAAGCTGCGCCAGGGTGCAACGGGATAGTCTTCTTGCTGTTTAAAGTGACCTTCAAGCATCTGCATCATGCGTAACACCATGCCGTCTTGCCATAAATCGCCCACAACTTGAACGCCCAGTGGCATACCATCGCTACCTAAGTCGGTCTCGTAGGCCGCTTTGTGTACCCAGTCCTTACTCGATTTTCGCAGCTTGGTTTCCTCTGGGCGCACTTGGCTAGCTGCCACTACTCCTGCCGGAAAGCCCAACAAGTTAAATAACATGCTGGCGCTGGCCACGACCGACAAAAACTCACTCGCTCCGTGCTTCAACGCAGGCGTCGCTGCAGGCGGACAGAGTATCAAGTCGATCCCTTGATCGCGCATGGCTTGGCGGAATGATTGAGTGTAGCTACGTTGGGCCTCGAGCAAATCCCAGTAATGTCGCAAACTGGTTTGGCCTGTGCGTTGCACCGCTGCGGCCATTTCTCTTTGACCAAACCAACACAGCACCTTCGACATTAGCTGGCGCTGCCAGGCAGATCGCCTAACAATATGAACGGTTTTACTTAAGCGGTGGTCGTGGCGATCGCCACGGAGCCAGGAATCTGCCCAGCGTCCACCATCGGCGGCTAGGATGCCGAAATAAATAGCCATCGCCTCATCAACGGCTGGCGGTGAAAACGGCACCACTTCGATACCCATGGTTTGCAGCGCTTGCGCGGCATCGCTGACCACACGCTGGCAACCCATCGAGACTGGAAAAAAACCGTCGTCGAGATAAAAGCCCACCTTTAAGCCTTGGGGCAGATTGGCGGGAATATTGAACGGTACAGGTGGTGTTTGGGCATCGGAGCGGCGTCGCAATTGGCGTTGCACCAGCAACTCCATTACTAACATGAGATCGTCCACATGACGCGCCATGGGGCCGGGTTGATCAACAATGGCTTCCTGCCCCGGGGCCATATATTCGTCGACAGTGCCCGCCAACGATAAACGATGTGAAGTGGGTTTGAAGCCATGGATACCCGAGTAATGCGCGGGCACACGAATACTGCCGCCGATATCGCTGCCCAAACCTAAAACTGAACCACCAGCTGCGATATGCGCGGCTTCACCGCCACTACTGCCACCCGGAGTACGGGCTTTATCCCAAGGGTTGAAAGTACAGCCGTACACCGGATTATCCGATTCTAAGTACATCAACATCTCAGGCACGTTGGTCTTACACATCACCACCGCACCTGCATCTTCCAGTACGCGTACCATCGGTGAGGTTTCGCAGGCACGATGCTGCTGCCGGCTGGGCACACCGGCTGTCGACGGTGTGTCGAGGTAATCGATGCTTTCTTTAATAGAAATTGGAACGCCGCACAATGGTGCATTGAGTGGTAGTTCGTGAGAAACCGCTTGGGGGAACTCAAACGGCTTGCTGGTGATATCGACGACGCGGGTGTTGAGTTGTCCATGAACAAGCTCGCTGCGTGACCGGTAATGTTGCAACACTTCCTTAGCTAAATGCGGTTCAGCATTAATTTGTTGCGACATCTCCCTGGCGCTTAAGGCCCACAAGGGCAGGTCCTGCTGCTGCATGATTCATTCCCGAACATTTTTGAAGCACCTATTGTGCCTGAAGCCACATCTCATAACCTAACTGAGGTCAGTTAAACCAGTGCTTTCAGCTAAGACCTCCAAGTGATTTGGTGTTCGAGAAGCAGTGTATTTTTCGGGTGTATTATGGGTTTATTTAATGGGGACTGACACAATACGGATAGATCCTTAAAATGGCTTAAAGCTATAAAATGATATCGGAAGTCAATTACCACGAAATCACATGAGTAGTTGATACCCATAAATAGCGTTATCAGTAGATCTTTTAACTTCAGTGGGGCTTTTAAGCAGAGCATATTAAAATACGTAAAAATCAATTCGCTTTAATACGTTCCTTAGCTACGCGGGCAAGTCATTAACAAGCTGGCCGATACGGTGAAAGTAAAAGGGTAAAACCCTTTTACTTTGCGATAAAAGCGACATTGATTAACCCGTGCCTTCGGTTTGAGGTACTAACATGATTAACTCCTTGTTCAACAATACCGTTTAATAAACCCTTGTTAAGTCATCGTACATAAGCTTGGCTTTACTTATTGTTAAGAGAACGATCAAAGAAAAACCGAAGCTAAGTCCAAGCATACTAAGAAATAAAAATGTCGCAACAACCGCTCTCCGCCTTTTGCCGTATTGGGCAAAACACACTATTCAACTAATGAGCTTGTTGAGTAACGCAATGAATTACTCTCGCCAACAGTAAAGGAGCAACTCAGGTTAAGTAAGGCAAACTCCATGCCGCCAAACCCAACACCAAAAAGAAACCCGCCATATCGGTAATGGTCGTTAATAAAGGTCCAGATGCCACCGCCGGGTCCACGCCAAAACGCTTTAAAATCAACGGTACCGTTCCTCCAATAGAAACCGCAATCATCGTATTGAGCATCAACGCTCCCCCAATCACCGCTCCAAGCACCGGATTGCCTTTCCACACCCAAGCAACCAGACCAATCAATAAACCCAAAGCCAAGCCATTAATCATGCCAACGCTGATTTCTTTGAGCCAAACCCTGAAAACATCCCGGGGTTTAACCACACCTATCGACAACTCTCTCATCGTCACCGCCACCGCTTGGTTTCCCGAGCAACCGCTCATGTCCGAAACCATAGGCAGAAATACGGCCAAGGTAATGACAGCGGCCAAGGTTTCTTCATAAGCTGAGATCACACTGGCGGCGATAACATTCAATACCACATTAGCGCTGAGCCAAAGTAAACGCCTCTGCGCACGAAACCACGTGGGCATCGAGCGCAGCTCATCGCCCACCACACCTTGGGTTTTCAACGCATCGCCTTCGGCTTTTTCTAAGCTGGCCTCATTCACCGATTGTCGAGAAACCACGCCCACCAAGCGCTGCTCATGATCAACAACCGGAGCCCCTAAATAGGAATGCTCTTCGAAGAAATCCTCCATGGCATCCAAAGAGGTATCCAACGCTAGGCTAATGGCGGGCACCATCACTTGCGATAGCAACGCACTGCGTTGTGAGGTGAGCAAAATTCGTAAAGACATCACACCCACAAGCTGCTCGTGCTCATCGACCACATAAGGATGTTGCCCACGGTAACTATCGAACTCATCTTCATGATCGATGAGCCCGCGCAATACATCACCCACACGCGCATCAGCCCTGAAAAACAAAGGGTCGGGTTCCATCAAGCCACCCGCCGTTTCCGGATCATAATCCACCAATTTACGGGCATCAGCGGCCGACTCGGGATCCATAGCCTGCAAGATGGATTCGGCATCCTGGTCGTCGAGTTCAGCGAGTAAATCCACCTGATCAGCACTGTCTAGTTCATCCATGATCAAGGCGGCAGCCGACGCCGGAAGGTCCTCTAAGACATCCACCGCTTGCAAATCGGGCAAGCCTTCCAGCATATGCGCAGCACTTTCAGGCGGCAACATGCTGAATAGCTCAGCGCGATCAGCGGCGCTGAGCTGCAAAACCAAACGTAGTTGATCGCGAACTGGCAAGACCGCCAGGAGGGAATCGGCCACAGTACCATCGCTAGCCGCCAAGGCCTCTGCCAAGCCTGCACGAACCACCACTTCGTCGTAGGCAGTGACTAAGTCTTCAGAATGAGGAGATTCTGGCGGAGTTGGTGGTTTTTGCTGTGCGGATGCAGTCATACGTGATGAGCCTATGGATACTCATACTCTACTAATTCCGCCCTATCTTAGCTGGTTTGCTAAATTTTGCGGCAGTTTTTGATCAAAAGACACAGAAAAGCACCGGTACCGCAAGCATACCGGCGCTTTAATAGACCCAGCTGAGTTTAAACGCAGAGGTGGGCAGTTAATGATTGAAGCCGATTTCACATGATTCGTTCGATCAAGAGAAAATTCGCCTCAGGATTCACCAATGTGTTCGTCCAGGAACGCCAGCACCTTGCTATAAAACGCTTGTAAATGTTCCTGATTCGCAAAACCATGAACTTCACGACGATAATGGAGCCATTCAAATTCTTTGTTCGCATCCTTCAATGCATCGCGTAACGCCTTAGCGTGCTCATCGGGAACCACTCTATCTTCACCACCATGGGCAATAAACAACGGAACTTTAATCTTATCGACCTGGTGAACAGGCGAGTAGGCCTTAAGCTCGGGCGAATCTTCACCCAACGTACGCTCTAAGTAAGTCACGCCATCGCTGTAATATCGCAGTCCCCCTTCTTCGTACATCATATTTAAGTCATAAACTCCTGCATAACCAATGGCACAACGATACAAATCGGGTTCACGAATCACACCCATCAACGCCGCATAGCCACCATAACTCGCACCAAAAATGCACATTCGGTTCTTATCAGCATAACCTTGCTCAACCAACCACTGAGTGGCATCGGTTAAGTCATCCTGCATTGCCTGGCCCCATTGGCGATGCCCTGCTTTTTCAAAGGCGGTTCCGTAGCCACCACTGCCACGGAAATTCACCTGCAAGACGGCATACCCATTATGCGCTAACAGTTGTACCTCACCATTAAAATCACGGTAATCACGAATACCAAAAGGGCCACCGTGGGGTAAAACCACCAGTGGATACGGCTTCTTCTCATCGGCGGGCAAGGTTAAATAACCACGTAGTTTCTGACCATCACGAGCAGTCAGCTCAATATTTTGTACTGGGCGCAAACGCTGTTTATCGATCCAAGAGCGCCTTGCCAT
>JAKSCJ010000136.1 GCA_022360675.1 Lysobacterales bacterium | reverse complement strand
TATCATGCCAATCAATAAATACGCTCCAGAAAATTTCTAAATTAAGACAGTACGATAGCACTTTCATTTGATGTTTTTGCGGGCACTGTCAAATCCTCGATATGATCCCAATAACGTGCTAGATTTCTGTTGAAATATACCACTAAGTGATATATTTTGAGGGTGTAGCGCGTGATTAGAGTCTATAAAAGCAAAGCGTTCAAGAAATGGGCAGACAAAGAAGGGCTGCCGAATACTCAGCTCTGCAAGGCAGTGGACGAGATGCAACGAGGTTTGTTGGATGCCGATTTAGGCTCTGGAGTGGTGAAGAAACGAGTGGCCGTCTCTGGAAGGGGAAAGCGCGGAAGTTTCAGAACCATCGTGGCTTATCGAATGGCTTTTCGAGCGTTTTTTATCTACGGTTTTGCCAAAAACAGCAGAGCGAATATCAGTAAAAGTGAATTACTCGCATTGAAACGATTGGCTGGTGAGCTAATGGCCTACGAACCTAGGCAGTTAAAGCTGGCGATTTTCAATGGTGCATTATTTGAGGTTGAATGCAATGAATAAAACTATTCTAGAAGTCATCAATGAAACCACACAAGATTTGCACAAAGCAGGTGTGATGAAAGAAACCACACTACGGGAATTCGATGCTTTGTGTTTGCCTGTTGTCAAAACATTTTCTGCGCAACAAATCACTCAGTTAAGAATGAAAAATAAAGTAAGTCAGGCGGTGTTTGCCGCTTATTTGAATATTGGTAAGTCGACGGTTCAACAATGGGAGCAAGGGCATAAAAAGCCAAGTGGGCCTTCATTGAAGTTGCTGAATCTCATTGCCAAGAAAGGTTTAGAGATACTCGCGTGAGTTATAGTCAAAGCCATGTGTAACGAACTCACGAATAGCGTCCAGTACATGGATGATATGCTTCAAAGTAAAAAAACCATCGCGCAGCTTTAATTTTCCTGATATAGAAGTGAAAGCGATTCTTGAGCGTATAGGCATGTCTTAAGAGCAGTTTGCTTTAGTTCTAGGTGTTGGTAAGCGAACGATAAAGAACTAGGAACAATACCGCCGATATCCAAGCGGTGCCGCATGTTCCTTATTGAAAATTGTTGATGCCTATCCACAACCTACTTTACGAACGTTAAATCGTTAGAGCTTAGGTTGAGATTTTTGATATGTACTAGTTCGAATGAGAGCTGCGAGCGCTTCCATAAAACCGTCTTGCAAGAGTTTTATCAAGTAACGTTCAGAAAGAAAGTTTACACAAGCCTTGAGACTTTACAGGCCGTTTCAGAATAACGGTTTGATTAATATAACCAGCACTCAACAACTCGACTCCAACGCTTCCAACTCTGTCAGGTCTTCAACACCGGCCATGTGGCCTAGCATGCGGGTGTAGTTTAATAATGGTTTTTGTAGTTCTTTTAAGTCTGCTCGAAAGCGGGCGCATTGTTGGGGGTCGTTGAGGGCGCCGGCGAGGGATTGGCGATGCCAGTGTGCGGTGAAGGGTCGTATGATTTGGTTCAAGACGACGATTGCAATTTTGGTGAATTCAACACAGTCTGTCCCACCGGCTCGGATGATCTCTCTTGTGAGGCCAAAGATGGAATAAACGCTGTCTAGGGCTGCTTTCTCATCGCCGGATTCCTCCGGCAGTGGCTGTGTGGCGATACGGGTTAGTAGTTCTATATAGAGTTGCCAGGCGGCTTCTCGATCGCCATCTTTGGGGGCAAACTGGGCCTGTGCGAAACCGACCGAAATCTTGAGGTTTGTCATGCCCCATTCTTCGAGTAAGTCTTTCCATTTCATTGCGCTTAACTCCCGATATACCAAGCAGGTAGTATACAGGCACGAATGGAATCTCAATGACACAGGGAGCAACTGTTGGCTGACTCCGAACGTATCTTTTTAAGCTACAGCCGTAACGATCTCGAAGCGGCGAATAGATTACGCAGCCAGCTGGCGCAAGTTGGCCGCGACCGGGTACGCCGCTGGGTCGGGGCCGAAACACAGGTGGCGCTTAACCGACATTTCGGGCCCCATAACGATCAACAGCGCTTACCCATCTTCCCGGTGTTGCTGGGTGATACGAAAGAGCAAGATCTGCCCGCCGAAGCTGATCTTCCCCGCATGGTAATCAGCGATTTGGGTTCGTAAGTGGCAGTGATTAGAGCAGGGCTTACGTACCTTCGCGAATCGGTAGTTTGGGAACACGACGAAGTCCAGTTGCGGAATTCTGTGGTCGGCGAGCAGTGGCGGCGCTGGCAAATATTAGGTTGCCAGATTGTTGGTTATTGCTCTGTACTAAAGCACGCCGACTGTCATGTTTATGCAGCTGAATCGCGGGGGAAATCATGGCGCCATTCAACGGCGCAGTTTTGTTTTCTCTTGCGCCGTGCCTTAGTGATCCGTGTCTGAGATGGGGGACGAGCACAACACACGAAAACCGGTGATGTTGTTACTCAAGATCGAGAGACTTCTGAAGCGGTTCGTGGATCGCGCGTAATCCTGACTAAAGAACCAGGATCCGCCGCGCAGGATACGTATTCCGCATCCTTCATCATTTTCCTCCAGCCAAGCACTACCATCGCCCGGCGCACCCTCGTAGGAATCATGCCAACAGTCCTGTACCCATTCCCAGACATTACCATGCATGTCGCGGAGTCCCCAGGCATTTGCCGGAAAGCTCGCTACCGGTAGTTTCTGAGTACCGATCTGATCCTTAAATTCCGCCGCCACATGCTCGGAACTTCCACAGCCTTTGCAATTGGCATAACCGCTGAGATCGTTGCTACCTTCCGGTGCTGGCAGTGCAAACTGAGCCATAGTGCCCGCACGTGCCGCATACTCCCACTCCGCCTCGCTTGGTAATCGGCAACTGCTACCGGTTATTGCGTCGAGCCAAAGTGCATAGTCATTGGCATCTTGCCAGTCAACACCAGTGATCGGAGCCTCGCCTCTATCTTGTTTATGATCCTGGGGTTTATAGTGTCCAGTCATCGCCACAAAAGTATAATATTGATCGAAGGTAACCTCGGTCTTGCTGAGGTAAAAGGGCTTGTCGATGTGGACTTTTCTTACTGGCTGCTCATCGGGGGCACCGTCTCCGCTACCCATCATAAACGACCCGGCTGGAATCCTAACCAGTTTTGGTAAGAGTGGTGGTATCCCCAGTCTGTATTTCCAGCGTGTTGTCAGTGCTTCGACCGTCAATGAATATTTCTCAAGCCAGATTAAAGATTCAACGGTTACTCCGAGTGCAAGTAACTGCAAGAACACGAAGGTAACGAGGAATGTACGAATGTATTTGCGCCGATTCATACGAGCTAACCTCAGCGGCTCAATGAGGCTGTCATGGCTTAGCTCGTAATAGAACCCTTCGAGGCCAGGTCGGGTGTCTTTGCGCAGCAAACGTTTATCAACCAGAGTTTTCAGCGATTGCGCCTGTAAACGATAACTGCGAATCAGCCCGCTCGCCTCAAGGCTCACACGCTTATCGTCAAGACTAAGTAAACCCTGTTCGCAGAGTTTCCGTGCCCGCAGCCGTTGACGGCGCTTAGGAATAGCTGCCAGCGAGTCGCGGTAGAAGTTCGCGAGCACGCGGGTCATCGCTTCCGGCGGCAACAATTCCCGATTGACCTCAATGCCAGTTGCCCCCGATTGCTCGTGTTTAATCACTTGCTCTTCCACGTACTGGCATAATACCTGGAGCTGGAATGGCTCGAACTCGCCCTTGCGATTCGTCAGCCGATCCAGCATCCCTTTTAAGGTGTTTTCGTCATAGCGGAACGGTTGGCTGCGGTAGATGCCTTGACTCTCGAAGGCGGCTGGGTCTTCGATGGCCTTTCGTGTGTCATCCACATCAAGCGGCGCAAGCCTGAAGCGGGTCTCAAGAATGTCAGGCACCTCTGCCACCAATTCTTCCAATGCGCCAAGGTATTCTTCGCGCAGGCTTAGTACTATACGCAGCTTTAAATCGGCTGACAGACGACGGCTCGTCAAGTCGTGCAGTCCGGCAGCGAGCTCACGCCTGAATTCGGTACTCTGCAGTGTGAAGATCTCTTCGAATTGGTCGAGTACAAGAACCGGTGTGAACAGCGTATCACCACGCCAGAAATCAGTGGTTCGGAAAAATTCCCACAGGCTGTCACGCGCACCAGACAATACTTCGATGCCTTTCTTGCCATCAGCGGCCAACGCCGCCTCAATAATGGTCTCCACAGGATTGATTCCCGGTTGGCTGAAACGTACTGGAATCGGCAAATAGTCATATTCATCGCGCAGCTTTGAGTACACCCCAGCCTGGAGTAGTGATGTTTTGCCGAGCCCCGACTTTCCAAATAGGGCCACTAATCGTGCTGCACGTATGCGGTGGGTAAGGCTTTCGATGGCTTGGTCACGGCCAAAAAAAAGTCGGCGCTCAGATTCTTCATCGCGGAACGAGCGAGGCCCTGGATAGCGCGCATGCAAAGTGCCATCGGACGGTACGTTCATTTTGCATTGCTCCGTTGGTCGT
>JAKSCJ010000214.1 GCA_022360675.1 Lysobacterales bacterium | reverse complement strand
CTATCGATAGCCGAAAAAACGCGGTGCTGTTAGACGCAGTGCCGCGTCGTCTTTAGGCCGCGTCGTCTTTAGGCTAGTGTATTTACTGTTCCACAACCGCTATTGAATAATGCAACACACCTAGCTGCTGCGGGCTTTGGGTACGGCGTATTCTCGCTGCCTGGTAGAAGTTTAGTCAGTGGCAAAATATCGTTAGAATCTGCCCCAGAGTGATTCCCCAGACTGGCGGAATCGGTTATGCTACGCCGCCGCCTGTCATCTTATAAACACTGGCGGATTTGCAATCAATCGTCTTGCAATCAACCATTTGCCTGCGGTGGGATCAAGTGGGCCCTGCCAATTTTGAGGATAGCTACTGGAGAATCCACAACGGTGAGAAGCAAAGGTCAACGCATTAAGCTGCACGGTTTTAATAACCTCACGAAGTCTTTAAGCTTCAATATTTATGACATCTGCTACACCGCAGATGAGCGGCAGCGTCAAGAGTACATCGAGTATATCGACGAAGCTTATAACGCAGAGCGTTTAACCGCGATTCTCACCAAGGTCTCTGAGATTATCGGTGCCAATATCTTGAATATTGCGCGCCAAGACTACGACCCTCAAGGGGCCAGTGTCACTATGTTGATCTCAGAAGAGCCGGTTTATCCTATTGGTCTCGATCACGAGCAAGCCACACCCGGGCCCTTGCCCGAAACCGTGTTGGCGCATCTGGATAAAAGCCATATTACGGTGCATACCTATCCAGAAAGCCATCCCGATGTGGAAATCAGCACTTTCCGTGCCGATATCGATGTTTCCACCTGCGGTGTGATCTCGCCGCTAAAGGCCCTGAATTATCTGCTGCACTGCTTTGATTCCGATATCGTCACTGCCGACTATCGGGTGCGCGGTTTTACGCGCGATGTGCGCGGCCGCAAGCACTTTATCGATCATCCCATTCACTCGATCCAAGATTACTTCTCCAAAGATACCAAGGAGGCGTATCAGATGATCGATGTGAACGTGTACCAAGAAAACCTGTTCCACACCAAAATGTTGCTGAAACAGTTCGACTTAGCCAATTATTTGTTCGGTATGAAGCCCGAAGACTTAAGTAAACGCGAGCAAGAAAAGATTATCCGCAAGCTGCGCCGCGAAATGAACGAGTTGTTTTACGGTCGCAATATGGGGCGCGCAGGTCGGCCTTTGTAACGAAAATTATTCGCCTGATAACGCCAAGAATGAATAACAAAGCCCGCCGTTGCGGGCTTTGTTGCTTTTACCGGTTCTAACCGGTGTGAGAATGTACTTGGGTTTAGCTTAAGCCCTGTGCTTAACTGGGAATTCCACAAACAATGGCGTCTTAAGGAATACCCATGGGCCAAAATGCACTGCCTGCATTGGATCAAGAGTCAAAACTTCCCCAAGTGGAAACCACCATCTTTACGGTGATGTCGGCCATGGCCGCTGAATACGGTGCCTTGAATCTGGCCCAGGGCTTTCCTGATTTTTCTTGCCCTAAGGCTTTGTTGGAGCGAGTTCACCAGGCAATGCTTGCGGGTATGAATCAATACGCACCTATGGCAGGATTACCTTTGTTACGCCAGCGGATTGCTGAAAAAGTGCAGCATTTATATGGTGCGCAGGTGGACGAAGCGAATGAGGTGACGGTCACTTGCGGTGCTACCGAGGCCTTGTTTGTGGCCATACAAACGGTAGTCCGCCCCGGTGATGAGGTCATTGTGTTTGATCCGGCTTACGACGCGTACGAACCCGCGGTACAATTAGCGGGTGGGCGTTGTGTGCATATTCCGTTACAGGCGCCCGAGTATCGAATCGACTGGCAGCAGGTTAAGGATCACCTGAGTGCCAAAACGCGGCTGATTATCATCAACAGTCCCCATAACCCCACAGGGAGCGTGCTGACGGCAGACGACTTAAACGAGTTGCTTGCCGTGGTGGGCTTACAGCCTTGCTATTTATTATCGGATGAAGTGTACGAACACATTGTGTTCGACGGCCAAGCGCATTGCAGCTTATTAAGTGTGCCTGCGTTAAGAGCGCGTAGCTTTGTGGTGTCATCGTTTGGGAAAACCTATCACACCACCGGCTGGAAAGTGGGTTACTGCGTAGCCCCGGCTATGCTCAGTGCTGAATTTCGCAAGATTCACCAATATTGCACCTTCAGCATTAGTACGCCGTTCCAGCAAGCCATTGCCGAGTTTATGGCCGATGCCACACACCATTTGGAATTAGCATCGTTTTATCAGCAAAAGCGCGATGTTTTTCGGGCCGCGCTTAACGATTCGGCTTGGGAGTTACTGCCTTGTGCAGGCACGTATTTCCAGCTGGCACGCTACCGTGGCTTTAGTGAGCGCTCGGAAGTGGAGATGGCGCGTTATCTCACCCAGCACCACGGCATTGCGAGTATTCCGTTATCGGTTTTTTATGAGCAAGGCTGTGATGAGGGCGTGCTGCGCTTTTGTTTCGCTAAGCACAACGACACGCTGCTTGAAGGGGCCAAGCGTTTAAAAGCGGTGCCCTTTCAGTAATATAAATTTGACTTAAGTGCACAGTACGGTGTGTTTAAGGTAAAACTTATTGAAAAAGTCAAGTTAATATTTGCCGAAACAGATCGTTTTTCGATAAAATATGTAAATTATTCGACGGATTGCTTGCAAGCAGTCCACATTTAGAGTAATAATGTAACAACTTTGCAAAAACTAGATCTTTTAGTTATTTGAACTTGGTTTTTGCTTTCGATATATTATATATCGTTGAAGGCGAATGCCTTCTAAAGTCTGCTGGTAATCCGGTTGAAAAGGGGTTCTTTTGTTTATGCCTTTCAAAAGAACAAAGCCGGATTCTTTGAGCGGCGTGTCCCCTCTGGCACGCCGCCTTTTTTTGCCCGTCTGAAACCTCACACTCCTTCTGCTTTAAGTGCGATCGCCTTGTAAATGTTCCCCAAACCAAGCATCAATGGCTGCTCTGAGCTGTTGCTGATGTTCAATCAACGTGTGGCTCCCGTTATTAATGACGAGTAATTCGAACGGGCGTTGTAACTCCTGTAATACCTGCGCCAGTTTTAACGATTGCACGGCTTGTACCCGGGTATCGCGATTGCCATGGATCATCAGCAGGGGTGTTTGCGGTGCCATGTCCTCTGCCCAATAGAGCGCGGAAAGCGCTGTTAAGGCGGCATCTTTATCGGCAGCATAGTTGGGAATCACAAAGGGGTAGACGTGCTCGTCGAACTCGGCGCGTCGGGGTGAGTTTAGGAAATCGCTACGTGCGCCCACTGCGATAGCCGCACTGAAATCACGATGCTTGGCTAACGCTCGATACGTTAAACCGCCACCGCGTGAAAAACCCCATAAACCCACTTTGTTGAGGTTGGCATGGGGTAGTTCTTTGGCAACCGCTAAGAGTTGTAATAAATCACGCCGCTCGCCGTCGCCTAAATTGGCCTGGCCTTCGCTGCCTCCCTCGCCGCGAAAACTAGAGGCGAGCACGAGATATCCTTGTTCGGCTAAGCGTTGTAGCTCCAAGATATCGAAAAAGGTAATCCGGCCCCATTGCGCCACACCACCGTGGGCATAGAGCACCACCGGTAGTGGCCCTTTGGGATGACGAGGTTGAACGATGAGGCCCTTAATTTCTAAGCCATCGCTGCGATAACTCATACGCTGGGTGATGACCGTTTCATGGTGCTGATAGCGGGTGAATGCCGCCCGGCTCACCAAAGGCTCTAAAGCGGCACGGTGCCAGCTTTGGTCGGGGGATTGATCCATGAAGTCCAGCCACTCATCGTAGCTTTCGAAAGGAAATTCGTAAGGCGACTGCTGAATAATGACGCTTTTCGCGGTGGCCACTTCGGCGGCGCTTCCTCCGCAAACCAAAAGCCCTATGGCGAGTAAGCACAAGGTCAAAATGCGCAATTTCATTAAGTGCGGCAGCTTGGGTAAAAGTGGGAGACGGCGGGTAATTCTGGTGTTCATGGTGCCCCTCATTCATTGTTGTTGATACGTTATAACGTTACATTATCATCAGCTGATCACTCCTGACCATAGAACACGCTGCAAACGCGGTTTCAAACACGCCTAGCTGACTTGTTCTGCGCGCTGAAATTGCGCAGCATAGCCGCTTTACCGCAAGGCAAGGCAGCACGGGAATGGAGCAGATTGAGATTCGCCAGGCACGACGTTTGGCTTTGTATTGCGCAGGTTTACTCAAACCCGAATGGCAAGGTTTGCCTAAAAGTGCTCGCGGGGGCGGTGCTAGTGCGCGTCAGGCGGCATTACAGGTGGTCAACCATTTTGGTTATTTGCAACTCGATACGGTATCTATAGCCGGTGCTCGTAGTCATGCCTTGGTGTTGTATTCGCGCTTGCCGGGTTTGGATATCAATCTGGGCGAAACCTTACTGCAAGCGGGCGAGCCCTTATTCGAATACTGGGGTCACGAAGCCTGCTGGCTACCGTTGGAATGGTATCCCCATTTTCAGTTTCGTCGCGACGAATTCCAAAGCCATCCATGGTGGGGCGATTTAATTCGTGAGCATCCAAAAGTGGCGGCTAACTTACGCCGCCGTATTCAAGATGAAGGGCCTTTGCGCTCCATTGATATGGAAGGCCGTGGTAGTCGGGGCTGGTGGGATTTAAAAATCAGCAAGAAAGTGGCCAATGCGCTGTGGTCGGCCGGTGAGCTGGCGGTGTTGGAGCGTAAGAACTTCCAGCGTAGCTTCGATTTGGCAGAGCGGGTCATCCCCCAAGCGCTACGCACTCGCCAGCTGAGCGAAGACGAAGCCATTAAAGCGCTATTGAAAAAAGCGCTGAGCACCCATGGCTGGGCCAGCACTCGAACCCTGACGCAAACCTGGCGTTTGGTAAATCGTGGGCCACAAATTCGCCGTTTACTGCAAGAACTAATGGAGGCGGGCGAAGTGCTTGCTTGTGGTCTGCAACAAGCCTCGGGTAAACCACAAGCAGGTTGGATTAGCCCTCAACATCTGGAATTACTACCGCGTTTGCAGCGCTTGCGGCCGAACCCGGAGCAGGCGGTCTTGTTATCGCCTTTCGACCCACTGCTGTGGGATCGCGCGCGGGTGGAGCAATTGTTTAACTTCCATCAAATCCTCGAAATCTTTAAACCGGCACCACAGCGGCGCTATGGATACTACTGCCTGCCGGTGTTGGCGGGTGAGCATTTAATTGCCCGTTACGACCTTAAGGCGCATAAAAAGCAAGGCCGATTAGCGGTATTGGGGGCACATTACGAACCGACTACAGAGAAATTCAGCGCTGGTGGGCAAAAAGCAGTGGCGCTGAAAGCCTTAGGTGACTATGCTCAGGCGTTGGGCTTGCGCTGTAAATGAAGCCACTTGCTTTTTTTGCAGCCATAGACCTTCGTATCGGGCTTTAGAGCCAGGCTTTCAATGCGAGACTGGCTATGCGCACGCTCAATTCAAGAACGATAACAACAACGGGGAAACCATGTTAAGTGCATCTACGACCAAACTAAGCGCCATGGCGGCGTTGGCCATGACGCAACTGGGTGGTGCTGGCGATCAGGTCACGATTAATGTGTCGTCGGAAGCAGGGCACTACAACCGGTGGGAGTTGGTGATTCCAGAAACACAAACCTCCAACACAGGCACCATGGAGTTTGTGAGCGCTAATTACTCAAGCTATTGGTTACCTACCTTCACCCTGTTTATTAGCAACCAAGCCGATGGCGATAATTTTGTAGGTGCCCGCTGCACTGCAGGCGAGGATGAAACCTTTGGCTGTGGCTTGGTGTGCGAAATTGGCGAGGATTTCGTTGAGAAAGGCATTGAGCAGCGTTTTACCTTAGATGAGGTTTTAGCTTACGAAATTTCCTGGTCCGAGCAAGAATACAGCCTGCAAATTAACGATCTTGATCCCGTCTCCATTTCCTGCCCAGTAGAGCCCAATATTGTCGCGCCTGGTGCCAGTTCAGGGTCGGCGCGCTTTAAGTTTTTCAGCACGCCGGCTTGGAATGGCGAGTCGGAGTGATGTTTCCTTTGGTATTCAGTGCAGTGGTTTGGCGTGCTGGTACGGCGGCAGCTACTCAGCAAGTATGCACCACCTTACTTTGGCAACACCTTACTTTGGCTCTGCTTGTAATAACCAAACCTTTTCCACAGCAGCGCAAATACCTTTCAGCCCGCCTTGAACCTCTTGGCTTTGCAAGCACTGTAGCGAGTAGTGGTGGCCATAGTGCTGGCGAATTTCGAGATCGTTGATGGAAAAAGGCGGGCCGGGCATTTCCTCTTGCTCGTACTCAAAGCATAAGAGCAATTGTTTGGCGGTGTTGGTGATTCGGCGTAAATGCTGGGAATATTCCATGCGCATGAAGTAGGGCAGAGCAACTAAAGCCGCACGGTCGTAAATGGCGTGCACTGGGCCTAGTTGGTCTTTGTTGAGATGAAAAATATCGCCCACAAAAATATCCAGTCCTGGTGCTTGGTAGTGGATGAGTGTGGCTTGCTGGCTAACACTGGGTTCAATAGTTAGCGCAGCGAACAGCTGTTGCACTGCCGATTCGTTTAACTCAACCCCCACCACATGTAAGCCCTGCTGCAACAGGTAGGCGATATCTAAGGTTTTGCCACACAAAGGAACCAACACTCGCTGCTTAGGCTCGAGTTGTAGCTGGGGTAAATGTGCTACCAGCATGGGGTTGGCTTTGGGTAAATGGAATCCGATGTCGTTATCGCGCCAGCGTTCGTGCCAAAAACTTGCTTTCATGGTGCATCGTTACCTTATTGATGATGAAGCTTGTGTGTGATGAAGAACTGGCGTTAGCATACAAGCTCAAGTTAACTTGAGGTCAAGGGGTTTTGATGTCGAAATTGCTCGATATTGGTGAGGTGGTCAAGCAGTCGGGATTACCGGCCTCGACCTTGCGCTTTTACGAAGAAAAAGGACTAATACGCTCGGTGGCCCGACGTGGCTTGCGACGCCAGTACGAGGCTAAAGTGATGCAGCAGCTCGGTTTAATTGCTTTAGGGCGCAGTGCCGGCTTTGCCCTGGATGAAATCGCCCAAATGGTGTCGCCGGAAGGTGCGCGCATCGACCGCGCGCAATTGCGGCAAAAAGCAGAAATGCTCGATGAGCAAATTAAGCGCCTGACCGCCATGCGTAATGGCCTGTTGCATGCCATCGACTGCCAGGCTCCCAGCCATTTGGAGTGCCCTAACTTTCAGCGCTTGTTGCGGCTGGCCAGCAAAGGGCATTTTGCGCTTAAAGAATCAGCGCAGTGACCGGCTCAAAAAGCTTAATTGCGCTAAAACGGCTTAATTGCGCCAGGCTTAACTGGGCTAATGGCCTAACCGCGGCAAAAGCTGAACCCAGAAAATCTGGCAGCTGAGCTTATTCGAAGCTCAGCTCCACTGCTTGCTCTTTACCGCCGAAGCCATGCACCGAGTCGTGGGCGCGTACGATAACGGTTTCCAAACCTTCAGGAATATCCACACCGTTTAATGAGCGGGTGAATGGTTGCTCGTGCTCGTGGGGATGATGTAAAACGCGTGTGGCGATAATGTCGCGATTTTCGGGATTTAAGACCTCCCAACGATTAGCGTAATGATCCCAGCCACTGTCGTCGTGGCGTACACTAACCGCAAAACGGCAGCGCCGTTGGGCTGTGCATTCAGCTTTAACATTCAGCACATCAGCAGGCCCTGCCACTAGGGGCAAGCTAGTGCAGATTCCCACCACGCTAAGCACGAGGGCGCTGCATAAAAATGTTGTGGAACGAATCATCATTGGGTCTCCTGATTGGCTAGCCACGTTTCGTGCACATGTTGCCACTGCCAACCCAGTGGTGTTTCGGTATTGGCTTGGAACAATACGCTGCTGCGCCGCACCGTGTGTTCGCCATTGAGCATTTGATGTTCTTCGTAAATGGCCACAACTAGATCATCGGTGATGCGTCGGGCCGTTTCGTTCTCGGTCCAGATACGCAATGTGTCGTGTTGATTTTTACCGTTCGATTGCCACAGAAAATCTACCAAGGCAGCCCGGTTGAGTGGTGCACCACTGGGGGCGATAAAACTCATCTCCGGTGCCATGACTTGTTCGAAGCGCGCAAAGGCTGCGGGTGTTTTTTCTAAGCGGCCAATAAACCAGTCTTCAAAAAACTGATGCAGAGCCTGGATTTCTTGAATGGCGGTGTTGGTGGACGCTGCGGGCATGGTGCTGGGCTGCTGTGGTTTTTGAGCCCAGCATGATGCGCTGATCAAACCCAGCAGTAAAGCCCAAAATAGCGCCCACGGCAAAGCGCTAAGCTGGGCAGAAAAAGGTCGTGGCTGGGCACGTGGAATTGACGCGTTCATGCAAAATCCCGTAGCGAAACAAAGCGGTTTCGGCAGTGTGCGGGAAAGCGATACGCAGTTCAATCATTGGCGCTTATGGCTGTGTGCTCGGCAATGATCAGTAATCAGGCGCTGGCGGCAAGGGCTTCGTTGTTGCTGAGTACGGTATCGGCGCTGTTGGATTGCGGATGCGGGCGGCCGATGCTGTAGTGAATAAAGCCTTGTTGTCGCAATTGTTTTGGACTGTAGATATTGCGTCCGTCAAAAATTACCGCTTGCTTCAACAATTGTTTTAAGCGCGCAAAATCGGGGCTCCAAAAGCTCTTCCACTCGGTGATCACCACGAGGGCGTCGGCTTGGTGGGCGGCTTGATAAGGCTCATCGTGCAGGGTTAGCAGCGGATGTTGGCCGTATAAAGCGCGGGTTTCTTCCATTGCTTTAGGGTCGTGGGCATGGATATGGACACCGGCGGCCCACAGCTGCTCCATGAGCACTCGGCTGGAAGCTTCGCGCATATCGTCGGTATTGGGCTTAAAGGCCAGCCCCCACAGCGCGATATGTTTACCTTGCAGATTGCCTGCGAAGTGCTGCTGGATTTGCTGAAAAATATAGCGCTTTTGGCTTTGATTCACGTTTTCGATGGCATCGAGTAAATAAGGCTCAAAGTGATGTTGCCGTGCGGTTTGCTTCAGCGCCCGAATATCTTTAGGAAAACACGAACCGCCGTATCCTGCGCCGGGGTATATAAAGGCGTAGCCAATGCGCGGATCCGAGCCAATGCCTATGCGTACCTGTTCGATATCGGCACCTACGCGCGTGGCGATCTGCGACATCTCATTCATAAAGCTGATACGTGTGGCCAACATGGCGTTGGCAGCGTATTTGGTGAGTTCGGCCGAGGGGATATCCATCACCACGAGTTTTTCTCGATTCCTATTAAACGGGCTGTAGAGTTCACGCAGTGGCGCTAAGGCGTGTTCCTGGTCGATACCGACAATAATGCGATCGGGGCGTTTAAAGTCGTCGATGGCCGCGCCTTCTTTTAAGAACTCGGGGTTGGATGCCACGGCAAAGGGAATAGGCTGAGCTTGCTGGCTACCGATGGCCTCGCGCACGCGTGCACAAGTGCCCACGGGAACGGTGGATTTCACCACCACCAGCGTTTCTTGGCTCATGTGACGGCCGATGGTGGCGGCCACCTCCAGCACAAAGCGGAGATCGGCACTGCCGTCGGTATCGGTGGGGGTTCCCACCGCGATAAAAATAATATCGGCATTGTGAATCGCGGCAGCGGCATCGGTGGTGAAGTGCAAGCGTTGCTGCTCGATGGATTCACGCACAATATCGGCTAAGCCGGGTTCGTAAATGGGGACAGAGCCATGATTTAAATTGGCGACGCGCTCGGCATCGATATCGACACCAATCACATGATTCCCCACCTCAGCCAGGCAAGCACCCGTAACCAAACCGACGTAACCACAACCAAACACTGCCACACGCATGATCTTGCGACCTTATTCTCAGCTATTGCTGTAAAAGCATAGGAGCCTGAAATGACTGCAAGATGGCGTTTGAGTGACGGTTTTTTGACATCCTGTCATGTTGCCCAGTTGGTGTTTGTTGCGAAGACTCGTGATGAACTTATGGCTTGCTGGTTTGATTAATGGATGAATGAGTCGATTAATGAGTGGCTTAATTAACGATATGCTTTATTAATTAAGCCAGTGTTTATCTTGCCTGTTATAAATTGGCCGGCCTGAATGTTACGAGCGGAGCCGTGCTTGATACTGTGAAGTGATCGCTACAGCTGCTGATAAGGCATCGTTGGCGCGCCACCAAGACCGTTTCCGTAAAGTGTTATGATGCCGTCCTTAAAGGATGGCCTTATCAGTAGATTGATGATGGGTTCGATTAGATGAGCGGTTTCTTGCTGGCCAATTCAAGGCCATGCTGTTTGCGCAGTAGTTGGTAGCTCAGAGTAGTGCGTGCTGTATGTTCAGCACGAATAACGAAAAGAACAAACTAGGGTAAGTGATGCTGTTTAACAGCTGGCATTTTTTTGTTTTTTTAATCGTCGTCTTAGTGGCTCACGGTGTGCTCAACCGTTTCCCGCGTTGGCAGCGTTGGGCATTAGTGATTGCCAGTGCTTATTTTTATGGCCAATGGCATTGGGCTTATCTATCACTCATCTATTTAACGGTGGTGAGTGATTTCTTTATCGGTAAAGCCATACCCCATAGCTCAAACCCTAAGCGCTTAATTGGCCTGAGCTTAGTGGTTAATCTCAGTATATTAGGTTTCTTTAAATATTCAGGTTTAATGAATGAAACCGTGTTGCAGCTCATCCATATGTTGGGTGTGGATGCACAATGGGATTTCTGGCATGTGGTCTTACCTGTGGGTATTTCTTTTTATACCTTTCAAAGCTTGAGCTACACCATCGATATTTATCGCAAGCAGCTGACGCCATGACAAAACCTGCTCGACTACAGCCTCTTTATCACCTTTTTCCCACAGCTGGTGGCGGGCCCTATTGTGCGCGCGGTGGAATTCTTCAAAGAATTAGAT
>JAKSCJ010000108.1 GCA_022360675.1 Lysobacterales bacterium | reverse complement strand
GGCCGGGGATGCACCGGCAAGTCCCCCGAGGAGGTCACGCCGCTGAGTACCAGGGCGAACTCGAATCCCAGCGCCTCGGCAAGGAGGCCGTCACTGTCGGGCCGGTCGCCGATCACCATGCCCGGCCCGTCACCCAGGCGCTGCCGGACACAGGTCACCGTGGCGTCGTTGGGCTTGCCGGCGAGGGTGGGCTTTTTTAAGACACTAAAAAACAACGAGTGATTGGCTTGTTTTTAAGTTGATCGAACTTGGAAAAAACGATGCAGCAGTTTCAAACATCCACCTACCAACAACGTATCGAAGCGATCGACCCCAAGGGGCAGCGCTTTAGCTTAGGCGTTTGGCGTAAAGAGGTGTGGCCTTATCGGGTTCACCAAGAGGACCTGCGCCTGTTGTTGGAATCGGCGGGGCATCGTTATGAGATTTTGCGTACTTATATTGAACCGCAAAATGATGCCGTGACCGCGAATCCGATATTCATGCTGAGCGAGGCTCAAATTCAGCAAATTCGACCGGCGTTGCGCTTGCGTTGGTTAAGCTTTGACGACACCCATTATGAAGATCGCACGGCATTTAACCGCGCATTGCAAGAGCAGGTATCGCAAGATCCCAGTGCGCTGTGGGCGGGTATTCATGCCCAGCAACAGGGCACGGCCATCACTTTATGGTTAGATGCCAACCGTGGCGACGCCCAAACCTTGGTCTTGTTGTTTGAACAACTACGTGAAGCTTGTCATCAGCAGCTCACACAAATTATTCCCCACGAAGTATTGCAATACGGCGATTTCAGCGCTTGGCAACGCGAACAAAAACTAAACCCCAGTGCCAAGGCCTATTGGATTCGCCAACAGCTAGAAGACCTCCAGCAGCTGCCGTTGGGTGCTCGCGATAGCGATCATCAACCAGCCTGGCAACCGGCATGGCATGAGCTTAATCTCGATAGCGCATTACGAAATGCCTTAATGGGTGTTGAAGAAGCCAGTTTAATTGCCCTTTGGAGTGCATTTTTATGGCGTTGTGTGGGTGGTGCAGGACACACTTTGGCGATTCGGCGCGACGCACGCCATGCCGATGAGCTGCATGATTTTGTTGGCCCTCTAAGTCAGTATTTACCCATTTTTATCGACCCTCAGCGGGCGCGCCATTTTGTGCGCTTGGAAGAACAATGCCGCGATGGGCTCGATGCCTTAGAGCAATGGCAACATGATTTTCAATGGGGGTTATTAGGCGAACACTGGGGCGCACGTGCTTTATGCTGCGCTTTTGCTTTGTTCGAAATGGCGCGTGGGCAACGTGCGCAAAATGATCATGAAGAAGCACTTTTATTGCAGGGCGAAGGCGAAGCCATCGAGCCCCATGCACTGCGCCTAGAAATCCACCGCTGCCGTTACGAGCAACGGTTAGTGGTGCGTTTGCAATACAACGCCCTGTTGTACGACGAGCGTGACATTGCAGAGCTGAGTCAGCAGTGGCAAGTCTTTGTTAACGCCACGCTGAATCAGCCCTATCGCACCTTTTCCGAACAACCCGTCTTAGACGATGCGGGACGTTCGCAAGTGCTGGCCAATGCGCGTGGCGACGAGGCATCTTGGGCCCAGGCCACAGCCTTGGATTTAATTTTGCAACAAGATGCCCAAGCACTGGCGCTGGTGGAGGAAAGTCGTGAGTGGTCGTATGCCGAGCTGACACTACAGGTACGCCAAGCCGCCGCGTACTTGCAAAGTATGGGCCTGGGTGCTGGCGATATTTTAGGGCTGTGCTTAAGCCGTAGCGCGGAACATATTATTTACCTTCTTGCCGCCCATTATTGTGGCGCGGCCTATGTGCCCATCGATCCAAACATTCCCAGCGAGCGGCTGGCGCAGATTCTGGCCGACTGCCAATGCCCGGTGGCGGTCATTCGTCAGCAAAATCTCGAACAATTCATGGCTATTGAAAGCGAGCTGGAGCTGGTGGTGCTGGAGCGTGACGCTCACGAAATCACCCAAGCCTCGCCCTTATTGGTGCCGGCCCATCTCAAGCCTGAAGATCGTGCTTATGTCATTTACACCTCGGGCTCCAGCGGGCGTCCCAAAGGGGTGAGTGTCAGTCACGCCAACATCAGCCATTATGCCCGCGCGGTGATGGCACGCTTAAATCTGGCTGCCGATGCCAGTATTGCGGCGTTGGCGTCGGTGGCGGCCGATTTGGGTTACACCGCCACCTATGGCGCTTTATGCACGGGTCGCTGTTTGCGCGTTTTGCCCGAGAGTTTCAATCTCGATGCCGCAGCTTTGGCGCAATCGTTGATGCGGCGGCCGGTGAGTGCTTTAAAGGCGGTGCCATTTCATTTATGCGCATTAATGAATGCCGAGCCCCAAGGCGGCTGGCTACCTGATGTGGTAATTTGTGGTGGCGAACGTTTAGAGCAAACACTGTTTGAACAATTACGCAGCCTCAACGCCCAAGTGCGCTTGTTTAATCATTATGGCCCCAGCGAAACCACCGTGGGCGTGTTATGTGGCGAGGTTAACGAGATTCGCCTTGGCAGCGCGCCGTTGGGCGCGCCCTTAAGTTCTTGTTCGGCCTATGTACTCGACGAGCAACGCGAACCCGTGGCTCCGGGCAGCTTTGGCGAGCTGTATCTGGGGGGCGCTCACTTAAGTCAGGGTTATTACCGGCGCGACCTGGAAACAAAACAGGTGTTCGTAAGTAACCCATTTGCCGACGAAGAAGATCCACGGATCCGCTCCAATCGTTTGTATCGCACGGGCGATCGGGTGTTTTTGAATGCCCGTGGCGAGCTGCGTTTTATTGGCCGCATGGACGATCAAGTGAAAATCCGTGGTCACCGTGTCGAGCCCGAAGAAGTGGCG
>JAKSCJ010000026.1 GCA_022360675.1 Lysobacterales bacterium | reverse complement strand
CATTTTGATCGAGTTTTGTATCGGGCAAAGCAGCGTTTCCGTAAATTATTATTGCAACGATTGAATAATTCCACACCAGGGTGAGAGAACCACACAAGCTTCGGCAGTTTAGAGTATGGTTGAGATGCTCGTTATTGTTAAAAGCATAGTTAGATAGAGAATGAAATCATGAATCGCGATGATGTTATGCAATACCAGCTTGTTGAGCGCTATGTGCGAAACCGATTAGATGAATCAACACGCAAAGCTTTTGAGATTTTTTTATTGGATAGCCCAGAAACTTTAGAAGAAGTGCGAATAGAAGAAGCTTTGTACCAAGGAATGAAGGCGCAATCATTAGTGCCGGCACCGCTACCGTTGGCGCATGCAAAGCCGCGTCACCCAGCACGCTTACCTTATGCCCTGGCTGCGGCTTTTGCTGTTCTCGCAGTGACGGGTTTTAGTTTGTCGTGGCAGCAATATATCGAGAATGATTTATTGCGCCAACAAATGAACAAGCCATGGATTGATGCACGATTTTTACGTTTGGAAACCGTGCGTGCTGTGGACGATTTTAAAACTGCTGAGCGTATAGTTTTTGACGAGCGTATGGGTGCACGCTTATTTATTCAGCTAGAGCCTATTAGTTACGACTTCAACCAAGTGTACCGTGTTGATGTAATGCGTTTAAACGAAGGTGATCGTGTGAACTCAGGTCGTCACCTGGTCGTCAGTTACCAAGCTCGTGTCAACGAGGCTGGCTATTTGCAAACCGAAGTTCCCTTTCAGCACCTAACCCCTGGGTTTTATTATCTGAAGGTTAATGATTTGCAAGAAGATGCCTTTCGTGAGTATAAGTTGGTCGTAGAGTAATTGCTAAGCTTGGTGTGATTGTTAGTTGGTTTGATATTCTGCTTGCCGTTGTTTATTAATGTATCCGACTTGTTGCTCGTGCCTTAATGTCGTGGTCGTGTTTGTTTGGTTTTTCATTGATGCTTTTATTTATTGCTTAATAAATGCCTGAGAGTATCAGTAGCTTGGTGTCACTAACACAGTAAGGTCAATGGATTCTCTGACCTTTATGAGCTGCAGTTCTACGTTGTTTATTTAAATATTTAAGTTTGAAGTAAAGGTAATTTATGAAGCACTATGCATTGTTGTTTATGGTTTCTATGTTTTCTACACAAATTTACGCCAACGAATGTCGATTAAACGATACCTGGGATGTACTACATAGTGAAATACGCTCTCCATCAGGCAGTATTAGTACTAATGATCAGATACAAATTCAGCATTCATTTTCAGCAAGCGGTGGTAATCACTTTGACGTTTATATCTTACGCACAGCAGGGCCCGAATTTTTATGTCGTGCACAGCAATTAACGGATGTTCAAAACACTGAGTGGGCCGAATTTACTCAAGGTTCCTTTCCACGGATCAGTTGTACATACCATCAAGCGGAAGAAATGATGCAATTTACAGCGGCATTGGTAAAAGATGGTGAGTCGTCGGTATCTCACTGTGCCAATGACTTTTTTGTCTATGACCGTGAAAACCCTGTATTTGGCGATGCAGCCGATGCTATGGTGGACAGTTGCTATAGCGAATACTCCTGCGCGATTTATTGGCAGATCAAATCTCTAGATCACAATACCAATGAAGGCGACGGGCAAGGAACCGGCGGCAGTAATGGAACGGATACGCCTCCTATGTAAACGAGCTGTCTTATTTCTGGCGAACCTCGGGCATGGTCCTGGGGTTCGTTATGCGCTGAATGTTCGTGGTTTTTGTTTGTTCTTGTTTGTGTTGTCGGGTTTATTGTTATCGCCTGGTTTACTTGCACAAACCATTATATGGCCGCCCATTGCATGGTCGCATGTACAAGTATCTCATCAACAACAGCAGTGCGAAGCTCTTAAGCCAAAAGCGCGCATTGCTATTCGTTTACCCAAAATAACCGAAGCTTTATGGCTGCGCTTCAGTGATCACCAAGCCGACACGCGCGCTGTGTTTTACAACAGCAAAAACCAGCGTTTGGCGGTTTCAAACACCTGGGCCTGGATGGAAGGCCGCTATGGCTTATTCATTGAGCCCCAATGGTTGCTTGACCATGATGAGGTGACGATCGAACGTTACGATCAAGGCCAACATACTGCACAAATATGTTGGTCGATAGAGCCGCTTATAGATTCTTT
>JAKSCJ010000222.1 GCA_022360675.1 Lysobacterales bacterium | reverse complement strand
GCAAAAGGCCCGGTCGCCAGGCTGCCATCGTCTTTATTTAACACCACCCAACCCACGTTCACATACTGAACATAGTGATCTTTACCCACATCGCCATTAGTGTCGGGTGGCGTCACGAGCCCGCCGACAATGGGAACATTATCTTCGGTGGAAAAGCCTTCAGCACTGATATCCACCGGTGGCGCGCTCTGGCTGGGCGCATTGCTCCGTTGGATCTCATTCACACCCGCGTTATCGCCATTAAAATTAAAGGCTGGTCGCGGGCTCAACTGGCGCGGCACCCGCAAAGGGTTAATCGCACCTTCACGAATCACATTACTGCTGCCTCGTTGGCCGTACAAACGCTGCAATTCGGGTAGTGTGGCGCTGCGCCCCACCTTGTTTGCTGGAAATTTTTGCGCACCGCTGACCACGGAATTTGCGGCTGCCGTGCTGTTTGGATCGCCCGTAGTGTTTTGATCGTTAAAAGACTGGGCACCGGCCTGGGTGCTCACAAAAGAAATGGCTAATGCAGCCACATACGATGAGATGAGCGTTGAACGCGCTCGCTGATGACGTGTTGTCATTGCATACCCCTATGCTCGTCGTTAAACGTTGACGGAAAAATCAACATTCATCCGCAAGCACCATCGGAGCACAGCAAAGCTTAACCTGAAATTTCCCAATGTTTCAGGTGCCATAGCGATCAAAATCCTACGATCAAAATGGACGAATTTGCTGACCAACAGGCCACGGATGACGAAACTCAGGTGCAATACTTGGCATCCCTACACCAAGCGTACTCAAGTTTAAGAACTCACAAGCCCACACCCTTGCCTGTAGCGTGAGCTTATTCGGTATCAGTTCTTACTCAAATACCGCTTCCTGAAGGGTCACCCTAGCTTGCCTTAAGTCTTAAAATCAAACCGAACATACCAGAAAAAATGCACAATAACGACTCGATTAACGTCTCAAAACCAACTCGAAAAACATCATATTTTTTTCTTTTTATTCAGCGACTTAACAACATTATTGTTTATTGATTTAGTTTCCTGTTATGCGATCACTGAAATTAAATATTGTATATAACCAGTTTATATAACCCGTCAGTTAGCCTTGAATTAGTGTCGATTTACAGCCCTTAATTCCCAGCTAAAACTTAAAGCGAGACGTCTCTTATTTTCACTTTCACCGTTTGTGCTTGTGCGTAACTAACAGCCTGATATACTCGGGCTCAGTCGTTAGGGGGCGGCTTTGGTTTTGAGATTACATTAGACATAAAAATATCGATCTCACTTTGGTTCATCAATGGCACAAGCCATTTAATGATCAGAGATCGTTTAAGCGAGTAGAACTTTAAGACCGCGCAAGACCTCTAACGAAAGCTGTAGATACCACAGCAGGGATTCCAGCTTGCTTGCATGCGGTTTGATTCGTTGCACAGCTGACATACGAAATGACACAGGAATATCAGGGGTCGATCACTGTGAAGAAATATCGCTTTCAACTGATGGCAGGAATACTCGCAGCTTGCATGGCTATGGGTAATGCACAGGCCGCCAAATTTGTTCAACCACCCATCCAAGATTTATTTAAAGAGCGCAATCAAGTCACCGTGCTCGAGTTTCAGTCCTTGGATACCAAAGCCAAAAAAGCCACGTTTAAAAAAGTAAGCGACCTGTGGGGTGAACTCGAAGAAGAAGAGATCACCTTACGTGTACCCAAACGCTGGTTCGAGCGCTTTGAAAAAGGTGAGCAATACATTGTTGGCCACAGCGCTTTTCGTAAGCACCCATTATTACGCGACGAGATTCAACGCAATCCCAATGGCCCGTCGGTCATTCACCCTTTCGTCGTTGACGATGCCATTTTTGAAGATTCCAAATCACTGCGTTATCTCATTGCCGAGCTGCAAAAAGACGACGACTATGATGCTGAAAAGGTCTTAACGAAAAATCTCGATTTACTAAAAGACAGCAAAGACAACACGCGTCTGCTAGCAGCTTTTCAGTTTCAAATGAGTAAACCGTTTTTTGAAGACGGCTTAAACAAAAAGCACTTAAAGCAACTGAAGTCTTCCATTAACAAGGGCAAGCTGACCCCTGAGGAAGAAGAATTTTTAATTCGTGCAACCAACGATTTCCCTGAAGCCATGTATCAATCTTGGGTTACCGATCGTTGCCGCCAGCATATCGACGATACCCCCACCCCATACGACTTACAGTCATTTATACCGCTGCTCGTAAAAACCTGTGCTGCGGTGGTGGGAAAACACGGCGATCAATCCGATGTTAAGCGTCTAAGCAGTTTATTAATTACCAATCACCCTGGTGTTTCAAAGGGCGCACTACGTGCTCTAGAGACACAAGCTAAAGATGAAACTCCTCAATTGGTCGCCACCTTGTTAAAAGAGAATCCTAATCTCAATAACGAAACCCATGGCATCTTAAAAACCTATTTATACGAGTACGCTCTAAAAAAAGAAGAAGGCCAAAAGTATAAATATTGATGCGATCAATAAAAGGCTTATCTTAAAGCCTTTAACTTAAAAAAAACGGCAGCGCTAAACTGCCGTTTTTTTTTAAGTTTTAACATTGTGAACCCCATTCTTGAATTCTAAAGACGGTGCTGGATTGATGTTGAGTTTACTTAGGCCTTTGCTTTTGCCTTGTCGTTAACGAATCTTGCCAATATTGGTCGATATACTCGGCCCAACGGGCGTAGCTGGCGCTGGAAGGATGATAGCCGTCCATCGCAAACTCATGGGGTTCTAATGAAAAATCGCTGGGAATAAAGTAAAAGCCAGGGCGTTGATTCACTATCGTTTGGCTCATGCCATCAAAAATTTTCGCACGCAGTGCAAACAAAGTACGCAATGGCTGTGGTAATAAGGGGAAATCAGCAAACGGTGGCAAGCCCAATAACAAAATATGTGCATCGGGTGAGTGCTTTGCCAAAGCTTCACACAACTGACGAATACACGCCCGCCAGTGGCGCGACGATTTCAACGCCGTGACATCGTTAACGCCTGTGGAAATTACAATAACATCGTAAGGATCGGCATCCATCTGATTAAGTAAGGTGTCGACCAGAGTTTGCGTATCCGCACCGCTTAAACCCACATTACGCCAATACACACTAGATTGCGTGCGCATAGCCACCCGGCCCGCCAATTGCGCAATCAAGCTCTGCTCTTGCTGCGTCGCCCCCACGCCTGCAATGATGGAATCACCCAAGCCCAATAATCGCAAACGCCGACCAGCGCCCAACAAACCATGAGGCAAACCCCGGGCGGGCGGCAAACGTAATGCTTGCTGTTTTAACATCACCCCCTGGGCTGCCAGTACCGGCATGAGACCAGCCAACAATAAGGAATAACTCAGCCGCCAGTACTGCAAGCGCCAAAACGCTTTTGTGATTAGTTTTTTCGCAAACATGAATATTCTTAAGCTCGCTTAAAAAATGGCATGGGTATCGCTTCTTTCTGTGGGTTTTTGTCGGCGCTTTCACAAGGACGACCCTGATACGGAGATAACCGTTTCAGGGAGGCGGCCGTTTCACAGGGAGCATAACTAAGCCCGCCGTCGAGCTCACACGCGATTAGCTGTGTACGATCTATTTCGCCTTGCTGTTTTTCCGCCCTGCTGCTTTTCTATAAGCAACATGAGACCATCCGCTTTTCCTTAAGAAATAACAGAGCCAACAATCATGCATATCAGCAGTGACTTTGACGGCGGCAACATCGAATGCCTTGCGTGTGAAAAAGCCGATGATATTCAACTGAATATCCGCTTGGATAACCAGTCTGAGTTTTATCAGTGGTTTTACTTCCGCCTCACCGGAGCCCAGGGACAAGCGTGCCGCTTACGCCTGATGAATGCTGCCGATTCCGCCTACGCCGATGGATGGGAAGGTTATCAGGCCGTGGCATCGTATGATCGCGAACACTGGTTTCGTGTCGAAACTGAATATAGCAATGGCGAGCTGGTGATCAACCACCGCCCACTGCAAAACAGTGTTTACTACGCCTATTTCGCGCCCTACACCATGGAGCGCCACCACGACTTTATCGCCGCAGTATCGCAATCTAACCGAGTCAGCTACGAGCGCCTGGGTGCCACGTTAGACGGCCAAGATATGGACTTACTCACCGTTTCCGATCCCGAACTGCAGCTTATCGACGAGGAAGGCAACGGCACCCCCAAAAAACCATTATGGGTGATCGCACGTCAACACCCCGGCGAAACCATGGCCGAATGGTGGATGGAAGGTTTCTTGGATCGTTTATTAGATCAAGACGATCCGGTAAGTCGCGAATGCCTGCGCCGCGCTAACTTCTTTGTGGTTCCTAATATGAACCCCGATGGTAGCCGCCGTGGCCACCTGCGCACTAACGCTTGCGGCGCTAATCTCAATCGTGAGTGGATCGGCGCCAGTATGGAGCGTAGCCCTGAGGTTTACTTAGTGCGCGAGAAAATGAAAGCCACCGGTTGTGATTTCTGCCTGGATGTTCACGGCGACGAAGCTCTGCCCTACAACTTCATCGCTGGTGGTGAGGGTATCGAGTCGTGGAATGATCGCCATCAGAATTTGCTCGACACGTTCAAAGATACGCTGGCGCGCATCAGCCCCGATTTCCAAACCGAGCACGGTTATCCTATTGATCCGCCGAAAAGCGCCGATTTACAAAAATGCACCGACTACATCGCCGAGACTTTCGATTGTTTGTCGATGACGCTGGAAATGCCGTTTAAAGACACCATCGACACACCCGACGAGCTCGAAGGTTGGTCGCCGGAGCGTTGCCGTCAACTGGGCCGCGCTAATTTAGATGCAATTTTCCAAATGATCGATCAACTCTAACTAGCTGACGCATAAGCGCTTCATCAAGCATGCAGCGCTTTGCCTCAAGATCAAGCGCGCATTTCTCGTCGGGCACTTTATCGAGTGCCCGGCAAGTCATCGCAACTTAGCCTCAGAGCCTGCCTATAACCGATTGGTTCTAAACCGCCCAAACGGGGCAATTTTCCCCATGGTCAAATCTACAATGAAGCCACTACTATGTAGATCAAGACTGTCATTGATGACAGCAAGTATTTCGCTGCTGCCACACTGAATGATCGTCAAGCCGCTCGCCTGCGCGCCGACACGAACCTCAACATCACGATTATTCCAAAGAGCACCAGTGAATGCTTTCATCGGAACAGGGCGTTTAATCGGCAGCGTTTTGTCGATTATGAAGTATGACTGGGGCACATCGTATGGACACTCTACTGCTAGCAGGGATTGGCGGCTTGCTAATTCTCGTTTTAGGCGCAATCTGCTTTTGGCAACGACGTTTGCTACAACAAGTTCAACACACGCTTGAACAAAGCCAACAAAATCTCTTTACCTTAAATCAGGAACTCAAAGAAACTCGCAGCACGCTGGCCGCCTTGAATCAAGAAATTCAGCCTTTGCGACAGTACCAGGGCTTAGCTCAGCTAGACCACGAGCTTGCCCTGCGCCAACAACGGGCACAACAACAAAACGAAGCCTTAAAACGTGAAGGTGAAGGTTTTTTAGCCAGCGCTAAAATTGAGGCGCGGGACATTCGTCAGCAAGCTCACCATATTTTGACCCAGGCTGAGCAAAGGGCGAAACAAGTGGTGATCGACGCCAATAACCAAGCTCAGGGCATTTTGCGCAGCGCCAGAGAAAGCCGACAAAGCACCAGCACGGCGTCTTAAAAAAGACCTTGCTGTCAAAGCGCTGTCGTATGCGCGAGGTTTTGCCCTTTGCTAAACACTTTATTGGCTAAGCACTTTAATAGTGCGGCGGTACGTCGTCTTCCAAACGGCCTTGAATACTCTCGGTAATGCCATCGAGCCGCTGGGTGAACTCTTGATACCACGCTTTGAGACGGTCGATTTCTTGCTGCTGACGAATAATCACATCGTTGAGCTGGTTGATGGTGTCTTCCTGATAGGCGGATTTAATTTCCAACTCTTCTAACCGTGTGGTGATTTCAGATTGCTGCAAAACAAGCTCCTTAAAATATGGGCTCGAGATCAAAATACTGTTTTCGAGCCGTGCGACTTATCGAGTTTCGAGGCATACCCCTAAAGCATCACAAACTGCGGCCGATGCTACGATATACAAGGCCAGCTCAGCAGGTGACAACAAACGATACGGCCCACGAGTGTTACTGAAAACCAACCGGCAATCATTAATTTGCAAGCAACTCAGTTTGCCAAACCTGACTTTCCGCATAAAATGCCAAAGCTTCAGACCAGCCTTAGGGCCGATGCTTGAGTGCGCCACTTCCCCATAAGATGGGCGCTTCTTTAAAAGCGCTTGGCACCAGCTTAAAGTTTTGCTGAAACCAACAACAGCGCTGAGCTGGCAATCTGTGCAGACCTTCTGCATCCGCAGCCTTTGGCCGGGTCGAGGTTCCATCAGATGGGCTAAAACGCAAAAACGATTAACTTTTCACGATAACTTCCACCACCGAATCACGAGCACAGGAGCTTTCATGGGCACGCCAATTCATAAACACCTTGCGATCTTCAGTGGGTTCGCCTTATTACTTGCCGGCAGCTCCTTCGCTATCGCTCAAGAAAGCCCCAGTACCCAGGCCACTAAAGATGCTGGCGAGCAAAGCGTACCTTACGAGTTACAACGCTTTGAGTGGAGCCAGGAAGTCAAAGAAGGCCAAAAAATTATCGTAAAAAACCCCTGGGGCGATGTCCGAGTTCGTCAAACTGGCGATAAAGAAGCGATTTTTCATGCGGTGATGCAAAAAATTGGCAATAAACCCAAAGTTGCCGAGCTAAAAAGCTGGAC
The DNA here is from genome assembly GCA_022360675.1 of Lysobacterales bacterium. GTDB lineage: Bacteria > Pseudomonadota > Gammaproteobacteria > Xanthomonadales > Wenzhouxiangellaceae > JAKSCJ01. The sequence continues at coordinate 1,555 of JAKSCJ010000222.1, read as the reverse complement.
TGAGGGCGACACCATTCATTTGGAGCTGATCTATCCTGAGGATCAAATTCCAGCAACACCGCAAGAAGGACGCATCGACGCTTTCGTCGGCCTGCCCTACGAGGCTTCTTTAGAGATTCACAGCGATCGCGGCAAGGTTGATACCAAAACCTTAGAAAGCGCACTGACGGTACGCGCCAAAGACGCCGGGGTCAAAGTGAAAAGTCGCGGCCATCTCGATATTTCCACCGCAGGCGGTGACGTTCTGCTGACCTTATTGGGGCCAGACACTAAATCTAAAGATATCGCCGATCGCGGCCGCATTAAAACGTTGAGTGGCGATATCGAAGTCCGTTATTACCTCGACCAAAATATTGAGGTAGCGATGACCTCAGGTGCCAGTAAAACCACCAACGACTTAGCTTTGCTGCAAAATCGTCGGGTGGAAAAACGTACCGTGCATATGAAAAAAGGTGAGCAAGCGCCCAAAATCGAACTGCTGAGCGATACCGGCAACATCATCGTCAACGACTTAAGCTCCGAACATAAAGTAATTCAACAGCAGAAAAAGAGCTAAGAATGCGTCTCAGTTAGATTTTTCAAGGTTATTTGATCGCAGCGCCATCCGCTTTGGCGCTGCGTTTTCGCATCAATCCCCACCTCAATAGCACTCGATACCTAAGCTTTCGCTAGCTACCAGCCTCCCAATATGCGGCATTTTGTCAGTCTATTCCAAATGTGATTCAGTATTTACTAATTTTTGAAAACCATGCTAATTAAGGTAAAGTGGGTGGGATGGACGAGCTTCCGGCTTTTTCGGGAATTCATTCAAGTTAAATTATAAAAGTTTCATTTTTAGTGCCTATTTTTCAATACTTTGCACTGCGTTAGGTGCCCTCTAATGTGGTGACAGGGGAGACAAACATGCAGCGATATCAAATGACCGTGCTTGCATCTGCCATCATGGCAAGCACGACGTTGGCAGCAGCTGAGCAGCCAACCACCATGCTCGGTGCCGAGGTGATCGGCGGCACCGTAGAACCGGTGAGTATCCACGTCGATACACACAACCTGCGCCAAGTTCAAGATTGGCGACCGGGCGACCCGATCAAAGACATGCCCTTAAGCTTTCCCAAAGGCTTTGAAGCACCGGCCCGCGACCCGCGCCCTAACGATTTAGATCCTCACTTAGAGAATCAAATTTTAGGTGGCAGCCAGTCTGGCGGTGCCGATTTCGATACGCCTATCGTTAGTGTGGACGGCATCGACTTCACCGGCTCCAACCCATCCGATACTGTCGGTGATGTAGGTAATGAATACTACATTCAGCTGGTGAACGGCGGCGGCGCTGCGGGCAGCAGCGTAGTGATCTTAGATAAAGACGACGGCAGCACGGTCTCGACTTTTGCATTGGAATCTCTGGCCGCAGGTTCAGGTACGGGCTGTACCGCTCGCCGTGGTCATCCTGTCATCAACTTCGACGAAACCGTCAGCAACGCCCCCCGCGCCGATCCGGGTCTTTTGGTACTGACCGAATTTTCCGGCGACTCACTGTGTTTCTATATCTCGCAAACCG
>JAKSCJ010000217.1 GCA_022360675.1 Lysobacterales bacterium | reverse complement strand
GCCACTTCCTATCGGATTGCACACCACTACTTGCTGATAACGCTGATATAGAAAAAATTCAAGCAGAAGAAATCGTTATGGCGAAGGCTTGGATCCTAAATAACTATCAAGACATTCAAAACAACTTTGACGCCACAAGTCCTACCCTCAATAAATCGAAAACCGCTGCCGATATTCCCTAGGCGTTAACGCGGTGATTTTATAAAAAATCCGCCGAAAGGCACTTAAGTCTTCATAGCCTACATCGTGGGCTATTTTATCGACGTTGTGGCGGGTGAGTTCTAGGCTTTCTTTGGCTTTGGCGATGCGTAGTTGTTGTACGTATTCGGAAGGATTGCAATTGGTGGCTTTTTTAAAGCGGCGGATGAAGGTGCGTTTTTCTAGCCGTGAAACTTCGGCCATTTGTACTACGGTTACTGGGTCTTGATAGTGGGTTTGAATCCAATGTTGGGCACGCAGTATGGCTTGGTCGCCATGGGCAAATGAGGGCGAGAACGAGCTGTAAAAACGTTGTTCGCGACGGCCTGGGTCCACTAAAAAGAAGCGGGCGGTGGCCAACATGATGGCTGGGGTTAAGAAGCGCTCGACCAACAGCAAGCCTAAATCGATCCAGGCGGTTAAACCACCGGCGGTAATGACATCGCCATCGTCGATTAAAAGCTTGCCGGTATCCAGTAACACCTGGGGATGCAGTTTGCGGAATTCGTCGGCAAAGGCCCAGTGGGTGGTGGCCGGGCGTTGGTCTAGCAGGCCGGTTTTAGCCAAGATAAACGCGCCCCCACACACCGAACACAATAAAGTACCGCGTTGATGTTGTTGCTTCACCCAGGCCACGATGGGTGCCATTTCTTCATCCGATAAACGGGCCGTTAGGCTGGGCGGAATAATAATCGCCGAGTACTGCCGCCGTTTGCGGAGTTCGTTCATTTCTATACGGCAAACCTCCACCGATTTTAAATCGGCATCGCCGTCGCTTTTAAACGAATTGGCCACGGTGATTAAATCGATAATGCCGTACACGGCGGCTTGCTGAACGTTAGGGTACGCCAACACCCCGATTATGAAGGTTTTTTGCTCGCTACTCATCTGTCAGAAATTACACTGTTTTTGTCATATATGCCACTTCTGCATCAAGCCCGCCCCCGCTACATTAATGGACATTCCAGAAAGACCAGTCGCAATAACGACTTCTACCAACGGCAAACCCAGGCAAGAGCAATATCACCGGCAAGACCCATGCTCACCTCATTTGCTGGGGTTTCGGCGCGTGTATCGCAGCATTAACAAAACAGCCTATTTGCGATAGCAACACCAACCATGCCGTGGCCACCATGCCAACAATAAGGAAGCACACGATGAACAAAGCAAGCCATATTCAACCTTCACCTCAACAAGGCTTTGCCAATAAAGGCACCTTGGGTGTTCTTGGCGTGATCGCCGCTATTGTGGTGGGCTACGGCGCGCTGATTCCCAGCACATCTGCCGCCGATGCCCCACGCGCGGCCAGTGCCAAACTACCGCCAATCAACGACGGCCTGCCCCTGCCCGGTTTCAGTGTCGAGCCCGGCAGCACGGCTATTGTGATTACCGATCCGCAAAACGATTTTCTTTCACCCGAGGGCGTTACCTGGGCGGTGGTGGGTAAAAGTGTGGAAGCCAACGGCACCGTGCAAAATCTAAAAAGCCTGTTCGAAGTAGCCGACGATACCGGCATGCCGGTTTTTGTCTCGCCCCATTATTATTTTCAGCACGATCACAATTGGAAGATCGAAGGCGCTTTAGAAGTGCTGATGCATAAAATCAAAATGTTCGATCGCAAAGGCCAGCTCGATACCGAAGGCTTTCAAGACTCCGGCGCCGATTGGCTCGAACTCTACAAACCCCATATCAACAACGGCAAAACCGTGGTCACCAGCCCGCATAAAGTCTACGGCCCCGAAACCAACGATCTCGTCTTACAACTGCGCAAAGCGGGAATCTCAAAAGTGATTCTGGCGGGTATGTCGGCGAATCTGTGTACTGAATCTCACATGCGTGAGTTGGGCGAACAAGGTTTTGAGGTGATGGTGGTCAGCGACGCCACCGCCGGTGCCATCACCGAGCATTACGACGGCTACCAAGCCGCCCTCACCAACTTCCGCTTCATCGCCAGCGCCGTGGATAACACCGAAAATACCGTTGCAGCGATTAAAAAAGCGTATCGGTAGTTAGGAAATGCTTTAGAAATTTCTCGGTTTCAACAGCACCTTGCGCGATTTGTGGGGTGCTTAAGCGGTTTTGAGCCACTAAGCGTTTCCAGTCCTCAATCACAGCCACATCCTAGCCGCCCACCGCCGCCCTCACCCCACATAAAACAATAGCCCTTAAAAGGGCTAAAATAAGAATAAAAGCTCATTAAAGCCCCTTTAGGGATCATTTATTGCTTCAAAACAACAATCCTTAAAGGTATCATTAAGATAATGACTGACGATCTATAACCCCTTTAGGAGCTATGACCATGGGCGCTGATGAAACGGCTGTTGTGATTGGCCAAAGAGTTAAACAATACCGGCTCAATCAAGATCTTTCTCAAGAAGAT
>JAKSCJ010000337.1 GCA_022360675.1 Lysobacterales bacterium | reverse complement strand
GCCCGGTTAAGCAACTGGCCTTGCAACATCAATTGCGTGTGGAACAACCCAATAATTTACGGGACGACACATTGCGCCTGGCCATGACCGAGCTTAAGCCCGATCTCATGGTGGTGGCCGCTTTTGGCATGTTGTTGCCTCAGGAATGGTTAGATTTACCCCGCTTTGGCTGCTGGAATTTACACGCCTCGCTACTGCCTCGCTGGCGCGGTGCCGCGCCCATTCAACGCGCTATTGAAGCTGGCGATGGGGAATCGGGTATGACCCTGATGCAGATGGAATTAGGCCTGGATACCGGCCCCATGTTGCTACGCCAGCCGCTAACTTTAGCCGCCGACGAAACCGCTGGCAGTTTGCATGATCAACTGGCCGCCATGGGCGCACAGATATTACTAGAAGGTCTAGAACGGCTCAGTAAAAACGGCCCTTGGGCCGGAGTCGTGCAAGACGACGCACAGGCTTGTTACGCACCGAAGCTCAGCAAACAAGAGGCGGAAATCGACTGGCAGCAAGAAGCCAGCGCCATCGCACGCCGTGTGCGGGCGTTCAATCCGTTTCCTGTGTGCTGGACCGAGGCCTTAGGTCCACGTTTGCGCATTTGGCAGGCTGAAGCCGTTGAACTGGATCACCAGGCCGAGCCCGGCACCTTGCTGCCCGATACTGGTTCCGAAGCGCTGGTAGCCTGCGGCCAAGGCGCATTAAAACTGCTGCAAGTGCAACCTGCAGGCAAAAAAGCCATGCCTGCTAGCGCCTGGCTTAACGCCCAGCGCTAGCGCTTAACCACAGCAACGCGCCTGTCGTCGTTTACGAGGGGCGCTCGTGTATTTAATTACGACACCTTACTTTCAGACTCCAAGTTAAGACACCACCATGAACGATCAGGCGCGCTCATCGAGCTCAGCAAAACGCCCCGCCAGTAAAGGCCGCAAGCCCCGCCGTAAACCATACGGCAAGCCTGCGGAACAACAGAGCGGTTCACCCAGCTCCAATAGCACCACTAAAGGGCGCAATCTCAATGCCCGTGCCGTTGCAGCGAAAATCGTTTATGCGGTAACCGAGCGTGGTCACGATCTGGATCGCGCCATTCAAGATCAAACCAAGGGCATGGAAGGACGCGACCGCGCCTTAAGCCAGCGTTTGGCCTACAACACATTGCGTTGGCTGCCGGCGTTAAATTTCTTCGCTCAGCAACTGTTGGCCAAACCCATCGCCGAAAAAGAGCAGCAGGTCGAAATCTTGCTGTGGGTGGGCTTAATGCAGCTGTGGAAGGAAAAAATGCCCGCCCACGCCGTAGTGCACGACACCGTAGAAGCCGCCGAAGCGCTGAAGAAACCTTGGGCCAAAGGCATGATGAACGCCTGTTTACGGCGTTTTCAGCGCGAAAAAAACCAATTACTGAAGGACTTGCAGCAAGACGAAGCGCAACACGCGCTACCCCACGATTGGCTCGAGCAGTTGCAACAAGACTGGCCGCGCCGCTGGCCCGCCATTGCTAACGCCAGCCATGCCGAGCCGCCCATGTGGCTGCGGGTGAATGGCCGCCAAACCACACGTAAAGAATTCATGGCTGCTTTGCAGCAAGCAGGCATCGAAGCCAGCACTGGGGCCAGCGTCGACGCCGTGCGCATTCACAAGCCATGTTCAGTGCACGATATTCCCGGTTTTAACGAGGGCTGGTTTGCCGTGCAAGATGCGGCCGCTCAATTAGCGGTAGAAGCCTTAGACCTACAACCTGGCCTGAGCGTATTAGATGCCTGCGCCGCCCCCGGCGGTAAAACCTGCCATATTTTAGAGCGCGAGCCCAAACTAGCCCGTGTCGTGGCGGTGGATCGCGACGAACAGCGGGTGCAGCGCATTCACGATAACCTCAAACGACTACAGCTCAACGGCCCACAAGTCGAGGTACGCTGCGCCGATGCCGCCGCCGCCAGCAGCTGGCAAGCCGATGACCGCTTCGATCGCATTTTGCTCGACGCGCCCTGTTCGGCAGCCGGTGTCATTCGCCGTCATCCCGATATTCCTTGGCGTCGTGGTATCGATAGCTTGGCGGCGTTAAACCAGCTGCAAGCCTGCTTGCTCGAACAAATGTGGTCACTGCTAAAGCCTGGCGGTATCCTTGTGTACGCCACTTGTTCTATTTTCGCCAGTGAGAATCAAGATCAGATTCAGCAGTTTATCCAGAACCAAGCCGACGCCAAGGCCGTACCGCTGCCCCACTGGGGCATGGCGCGCGGCACCGGACGCCAGTGCTTGCCAGGAGCTGCCTTGCTGGAAAGCGCGGCCGCCGAGCACGCGCCGGTCAAACAAGATCCTGAGGGGCACGAAAACATGGATGGCTTTTTCTATGCTGCTATTGCTCGCACCGCTGATGCTGGCGTGCCGGGCGAATAACGAAGGCACCATCCACCCCACCAGCGCTGCACAGCCGCGCTGGTATTTGCATCTGCAATCGCCCAGTGCGCAACGCCATCAGCGTATGGTGATGATTCGTTCCGGCTTCGATCTTCAACTCAGTCCCGACATGGAACAAGCGCTGCATCAGGGTATTCCACTGCATTTAACGGTCGACACCCGCGCCGCACGTTACCGCCGCTTTTGGGCCTGGCTGGTGAGCGAACAAAAGCAGCAGTGGCGCATTCAATACTTACCTTTAAGTCGCCAATACGCACTCACCGCTCCCGATGGTGCACGCAGCACCTATTCACGGCTGCGCCATCTGCGCGCGGCTTTAAAAACGCCGCACCAATTCGCACTGGCATTACCCGAGCCTGCCCGCCTGGACGTGCCCTACCAAGTGCAGATTCGCGCCCATATGGACATTCAGGCTTTGCCCTCACCTTTGCGCCTGCCCGCCTTGTTCTCGCCCCAGTGGCATTTAGCTAGCGGTTGGAATACATGGCTACTGGACCCGGTTTAAGACACTGGCTGTTTGGCCGCCTGCCATTGGTGGCCGTGGCCGCCGTGATTTTAGCTGCGCTCTTGCTGGTGGCCGATGTAGAACAAGAAACCAGCCGCTTAAATCAACTGAGCCTATGGATTTTTGGCCTCACCGGACTGGCATTGTTGGGTTTGCTGGCCGCCATCATCAGCCAGGGTGTGCGCTTGGTGATGAAAGTGCGGCGCAGCGATCCAGGTGCGCGCATGTCGCGGCGTTTGGTACTGGTGATGTTCGGCCTCGCTTTGCCACCCGTGCTCATTGTGTATTTCTTTTCGCTGGAGTTTCTCAACGAAACGGTCGACGGCTGGTTTGATGTAGGCACCGACCGGGCGCTGCAAAGCAGCCTGGAAATCGGACAAATGTTATTGGATATTCGCGAACTCGAAGCGCAAGAAGAAATTCGCGATCTGGCCGTAGACGTAGCTTTAGCCAATGAAGACGACTGGTTCGAAACCTTATTAAATCGAGTCAATTCCCGTGGTCCGGTGGAGTTGTCCATTCTCACCGCCAGCGGCGAAACCATCACCAGCGTGAATATCCAATCGGCCTCATTATTGGCCGATCTACCCGATAGCTTCACCCTGCTGCAAGCCGAAGAAAGCGGCCACTACACCGCCGCCGAGCCCGATGAACGCATGGGTTTGAAGATTCGCACGCTAGAACAATTACCGCTGCGCCAAGCCGGTTCGCAGAACCTCTATTTACAGGCTATTTATCCACTGCCAGAAGGCTTTAGCGAGCGCGCCAATCAGGTGGAAGCAGCCTATTACCAATACCAAACCGCCGCGTATCTGCGCGAAAAATTAAAAAGCAGCTTTATGCTGATTCTCACTTTGGTGTTTGTTCTTACCGTGTTGATGGCCATGTTGCTGGGCTTCGGTGCTTCACGCCGCCTCGTACGGCCACTCACTTTACTCACCGAGGCCACCCGCGATATTGCCGCCGGTAATTTCCAGCGCCGGGTCGAGGTCAGTGGTAACGACGAAGTGGCCTTTCTGGGCGAGGCGTTTAATCGTATGGGTGCCGATTTAGCGTCTGGTCGCGATGCCTTAGAGGCCGAGCGACGGAATCTCGAAATCTTACTCACCCGGCTTTCGGCAGGGGTAATCGCGCTCAGTGCCGATGGCCAGCTCAGCCTCAGTAACGACAGCGCCGCCACCATTCTGGCCGCCGCACTGACCCCGTTTCATCAGCAGCCCTTGGCACAGCTAGCGCTCAGTCACCCCCACTTACAAGGCTTTGTGGATGTCATTCAGCAACAAGCCGCCAGTGGCCGGGAATGGCGTGAGGAAATCCGCATTGAACAACAGCCCAAACCGCTGGCCTTAGTGTGTCGTGGCGCCACCCTGCCCGACGGCAGTCATGTGGTGGTGTTCGACGACGTGACCGTACTGACTGAAGCCCAGCGCGAAGCCGCCTGGGCCGAAGTTGCCCGCCGCCTTGCCCACGAGGTGAAAAACCCGCTAACGCCCATTCGCTTGGCCGCCGAACGCATGGCCATGAAATTGACACCCGTATTAGCCGACAAAGAACGCGCCCTACTCGATAAAACCACCAAAACCATCATCACCCAGGTAGAAGCTTTGCGCGCCATGGTGAATGCCTTTGGCGACTATGCCCAGGCCACCAAAGTGGAACGCCAGCAACAAGATGTGCGGCAAATTATTAATAGTGTCGCGGCCTTGTATGAAAGCGGCAGCGAACTGCAAGTGCACAGCGAGCTACCGACAACTCCGTTATTAATCGAGGCCGATGCCGTTAAATTGCGCCAAACCCTATTAAATTTATTGAAAAATGCCCAAGAAGCTGGTGCCGATACCGTGCATATTCGCTGTCAATCTCCAGTGGCACAACATGCGATGAGCCAGACACCCATGGTTAATCTGCGTATCGAAGACAATGGTCCGGGATTTCCCGACGATATGCTGGATCGTATCTTCGATCCTTATGTAAGCGGTAAACCCAAAGGGGACGGCTTAGGCTTAGCGATTGTGCGCCGTATCATTGAAGAACACGGCGGCTCCATCCAAGCGAGTAACCACCACAACGGCGGCTGTATCAATATACACCTGCCTGCTAAAAATCAAAGTACTTAAATGACTTAGCGTCTCTTAAAAAATAAATTAGGCCGTATTCAGGTTGGTAACCCTACAAGACCAACCCAATTGGCACGTTTCAACATCGTATTTTGTCTCATAACCAGAACGATATAACGATTGATTGTTATATTTTTGTGACATACATTGATTCATGCTAATTAAACAAAGGTTTCGTTAGAAAAAAAGATAAATACTTATGCACAATGTATAAGCCATTGGCCGACCCACCTCAGGTCGTTACAGGGACGTAAACAATGAATTCAAGCGCCGTTGCACCACCCATTACTAGTGAAAAATCTGAACGCATCATCCACGCCATCAACCAAGTAACCGACGCCATTGCATGGTTATTTTGTCGGTTTGTTACGGGACAGGTGTTAGTGGAATCGATGAAACGCTCGGTGGTGAAATACGCTTGGGTACAAATGCAAAATACCGAGCCCGATAGCCACCGTGCCAAGAAAAGTTCGCTAACCCGCCTAGCCATGTACACCGGCCTCGATACCCGCACCATTCGCAAAGTCACCGAACAACCCATGCGGGCCACCGAAGAAAACATTTGTATTGAGGCGGCTATTCTGGGCGCTTGGGCCAAAGACCCCACCTTGCGCGATAGCAAAACCAACGAACCTGTCGATATCCCAATTTTCGGTTCTTCAGGCACCTTCGAAGGCTTAGTCCAACGTTATGCCGGGCGTGGTGTCTCTGTGCGCTTTGTTCTAGAGCGCTTGGAAGCTAAAAACAACGTTGAGGTCATCGGTAAACATTTCGTGCGCTTGCTTAATGCCGATTGGCACTTTTTTGAAAACGGTGAGGATACATTTTTAGAAGCTGCTGTAACTGGGATTAGCAATCTATCAAAAACCATTTTAAATAATCTTAATGCCCAAGGTATGCCACAAGAGAAATGGGTAGAAAGAAGAACTTATACTGTGAACATACCTACAAGCATGCGCCACGAAGCTGAAAAAGCGATCAATGAGTCACTCATCAAATCGTGGAATGAAGTAAGAGAAGTAGTTCGTACTTATGAAAGATCGGTTCATGAAGAGTACGAATCTCTCGAAATACTAGGTGCGGGCTTCTACTATTGGCGTGAGAGCTTAGGATCAGAGTTTGCTTGTCACAATAATGTCAGCACCGGGGCTGACGGTCCGTTAAGGCAATAATCTTCTCTAAGCCAAGGGGTCTCAACATGTTAAGAAAAGCTTCTATATTTTGTGGATTAACTTTATTCTCAATCTCATCTTTTGCTGAAAGTACAGGTGGAACCGGCGTCCCTACCATTCGCGTCGCCGTCACCGAAGATCAACGAGTTTTAGTCCAAGTCTCCGAACCACAATCGTCCGTGGTGGGTAGTGCTGAGCTGCAACAAGGCTACAGTGACCTCACCCTCGACGCTTATAACCACCAAGGCCCGGCACAAGCCAATTGGGGCCGCGCTGAAGTCCTTATGGGTTGTGGCACGGCTGATGTTTTGGTGTACCAAGCAGTGGACGGAAACGAAGTGGAAGTCTACGCACAACAAGTCGACATTAACTCGTGCTATCAATAGTGGTTTCATAGCTTAAGGCGGGCTATTGATTTGGCCCGCCTGTTTCATCATCAAACATTGAATCGTCAACATTTTAGTCTCAGGCTTATCAGGTAACCCCGGCTGTGGTCTTAACGGCAGATTATTGCCTTGAATCAAATCTCGCAAACTAAAATAAAGAAAACCCTCCACTGCATGTGCGGTGCAGTGAAGGGTTAATACATACCTCTTCTTTCAATATCACTATCTACCCATTAAATAAAACAAGCTTTCTTCACTACATTTCCATCAACAACCTTTACCGTCACATCCTATGTGTTAATTCGCCTATTTTGAAAATCGTAAATGCTATGGGCTCGCGATTTATACACTCAAACATTCACGCTGTTACCGATTGTTGTTAATGTTTTATTGTTCATTCCCCAAACCTTTAAAAAAGGGCTTCTTCAAGGGGGATGAAGAAGCCCTGCCATCGATACTAGCCAGCCACTGACAGGGAGGGTACAGCGCCCGGTGCCACTGGGATACTAGAACCGGCGCTAACAAGGCATAGCTACATCGTTAACATTCATCACTTGGCAGGTGATCAATGTGCGCTGCAATCAGCGCAGGTTTAGATTACGAGATAGTCGGCAAGAAGCGAGTGACGTTTTGAATAGACTGACAGGCTTGTCAGTTGCAAAGGATTGGCTTTGGCTAAATTTCAAACTTATCTTATTTTTATAATTAAATCATTACATTAAAATCATTCAAGGGATAGCACCAATCATGTTAATTTTAAGCCGCAAAACCAACGAAAGCATCACCATTGACGTTCAACCTAATACGCCTGAAAGCAAAGCCTTACAAGCGCTAATGCGCCAAGGGCCTATACACATTAAAATCATTAGCACCAGTGGTAATGCTTGTCGTATCGGTATCGATGCGCCCAAATCATTACGCATACTGCGCGACGATGTTAACCCGGAACATATTGGTTCGGCTTATAAAAACAAAAAGGGCCACCACTAAGTGACCCTTTTAAATTATTACGTTACTTACTTTATGGCAATCGCTAGTAAGCCACCAGTTAACAGCTAAGGCTGAGCTTCGAAGCCGTCTTGCAGAACGGTTTCGGGTAGGGTCTCACAGTTATCAAACTCCATGGCAATTACACGGGTGTCCCAATTGCTGGTGGGGTTGTACATGGTGGTGAAGTAGAAGGTGCAGTCGTCCAGTGGGTCTACATTCATGGAGGCGTAATCGCCCCAGCGGAACCCATTGTTGGCGGCGCTTCCATCCATTGCAGTGAATTCACCCTGGGGTAAGGTGCCTGGCGGATCATCAAATTGTCGACCAGCATAGCGGATGCCGGGAAACGTACCGTTACCGTCGGATACGCTATAACCCATCACAATATTACCGCGTTGATCCATAGCCAAGCTCGACATCCAACGATGAGTATCGTCTAAAGAATGTGTACCTTCTTGTTGCAAGGTCCAACCACCGGTGGTGTCGTCTACCGGGCGCTCTAAGACAAACCACCGAATACCGTGTAAGTCGTTGCCATCTACATCCACAACAAACGAGCTTAGCATTAGTTGGCGATCTTCAAAGCGACGGTACTGCACGCGCCACATTAGGGTTTCGGAAACCGAATCCAAAATGGGGCCATTACCCGTTTGCGGCACACAGTTGAAGTTACGTAAACCACATAACTCCGCCTCGAACTCCGAAATAGGAATACTGGTGGGACCCGCAAAAGTGCTGTTATTAGGGTCGGCAAAGTCGATGCTCATTTCCCAATAATCGAGGAAATCATTATCGGGATCATCTTGCGCGCCGTCGTTGGTGTGGGCCTCGTCATCGCGCTTGCGTAACAGCACGCCGGGTGCACCATCGGGCGGCGGCGTATTGCCATCCACATCGGCAGGTAATAGCAGCTGGAAGGCGTAGCCATTTAACTCGGGCGAGGCGAAAATTTGCGCCGGCTCAGCGGGCAAACCTTGCAACATGTTCTCGCGATCGAAGGCGTAGTTGGAATGGCCACCATTGAAATTTTCATTGGCACCAGCGTAGTAAAAGCCGGGCCACACGCCAAATTTAATGTAATCGGGAATGCCACCCGAGGCCGAGGGGAATTCATACACATACCAGTCGCCCGTGGTGGGATCGGCGGTTTGTGAGATAAAGAAACACTGCGACGTAGTGGTAAATTCAGCCAACACCCAACGGCCTTCGCCAGCGGCTGCCAGTTGATCGAAATACACCACCGGATCACTGCGCAAGATATTACAGCCGGTCTGCGTGCCCACAGCCAAACTACCTAAAGTAAAGCTGGTGACTTCACTACCATCTTCTTTATCCAGCACAATGATGCGTGTGCCATTAATGGCTTGCAGATAGTACTCACGTCCAACATCGCCATTGGTATCGGGCGGCTGGCCACCATTACCGGGATTACCTTGCACATTAAATTGCAGGGTTTCGATACCGGCACCGCTGGCACCACTGGCTTCTTGGCCCAATCGCACTAGTGGATCTTCACCAAAATGGCGCGGTTTGGCCGGTTGCCAGCCTGGGGGCAGTGAATTATCGCGAATCGCGTACTCGATAATAGGGTCACCCGGCTGCCAGCGCGGAGGTTGAGGTAAACGGTCTAAATCCAGCGACACCTTCACCGGATACACCTTATCGCTCCAAACTTGAGCACCTTTTTGCACTTGGTACTCGACATTGGGCGACTGCGCAAAAGCAGCGCTGGCCAAAAAGGCCGAGCTAAAAGCAGTGGCTAATGTGGCGCGGCGCAGCCAGCCATCTGCATGATCTTGTGTTGATAACAAGCGAGTCATTGAATCATCCTCATTGTGCTGCGATACCGCTGAACTCGCTCTCGTGAGATGCTTTATGTTTATCGAATAAAGCAATCTTAAAAAAACCAAGTCAGAACGTGCTTAACGGTGAAGGATTGCCGTAAAGGGTGCAATGTAACACGGCCTTTTACCATTCATAGCATATTTAGCTCAATCAAAAAGCCAATGCTTACTTACGACAACACTCACGTGTAATAAGCAGTGATAGTCATCGAGATATATCTTTACTTTTTCTAGTCAAAAGCAATCACAAAAGAAGCATTTTATTCATTAATTATCAACATGTTGTGTATAATTTCTCGTATAAACAAAACGCCCATTAGCAACAGCGGAAGCCTTATTCCCTTAATCGATTTACAGCATTTGATCGAGTTTTTCACACGTAATAGCCACAGGTGGCAATTACAAAAACCTTACATCCAACGGTTCTCAAGGCGAAAAAAAGGCCGCTTTAAAAGCGACCTTTTGTGATGGATTCACAGACCATCAAACCAAGTCGTATATCGACTTATTATTTTGTTATAAAGCTTAAAGCTAATGACTAATAATAGCAGGCCGTTGATAGCACACGCGTGCCAATTGACTAATCACCATGGCCACTATCGCGGTAAGCACCCAGGCAATAAGCTGCCAACTCATCGCGATGGTTTCGCCACGACTAATGAGATGAATCTGCACCGATTGATTCAGCAGCGGTACAAACATCATCCACAATTCAGGCTTAATAGGCGCCACCGCCATCCACACGCTGGGCACTGCCGGAATAAACACCAAGAACGATAAATAGGTTTGCGCTTCACGAAAGCCTTTGGAAAACGCTGCCACCAAGGTTTGTAAACCGGCAGCAAGCGCTGCCACTGGCAACATAATCAGCAACACATGCGCCAGCACATCTAAGCCCATGTTCAGGCGAATACCCAAAGCCTCGGTGGGTAGAAAACGTACGCCCACTTTAAACATGAGCAAAGTGAGCACCAGAGCCAAAACACCGAAGCATGCTGTGGCCAGCATTTTGCCATTCACCACTTGGGAGGCACCGATGGGGTTCAGCAGTAAGGGCTCCATGGATTGCCGTTCACGTTCACCAGCGGTGGCATCAATGGCCAGATACATCCCGCCCACAAACACCGACAACATTAAAAAGTACGGCCACATGGCCAAAATGCTGCTGCCACGACTCTCAGGCGTGGATACATCGCGCGCATTCACCAAAATCGGCGAGGTCAGCAGTGGATTCACCCCCCGCGCCCGCAGCCGCAGGCTACCCACTTGCTGGCCCCACGACAACACTAAGCCTTGCACTCTGGCGATGGTGGTATTGGCTTCGCGGCGTGAGCGGTCGACAATCAACTCTAATGCGGCAGGCTGACCTTGCTGCCATTGTTCAGCATAGTTGTCGGGAATCACCAAGACTAAATCTAAATCACGCGATTGCACGGCCATTTCGGGATCAGCCGGTGCCTCTTCGACCTTCGCCCCCTGGCGCTGTAACCAGTCCACCAAGTTGGGCGCGCGCTCTTGGCCTACCACGGGAATGACTAGTTCTTGTTCGGCCCATTCATTTTGCTGCTTGATCATAAAATTGATCATGGCGGCGAAGACCAAAGGCCCCACCATGGCCCCCATCACCAAAGACGACAGTACCGCCCGGTGGTCGCGCAGGTTTTCTTTAACCTCTTTGCGAAACACCACCCACATTAATGACTTGAAGAAATTCATGCGGCCAAGCCCTCCCCACCAGCTAAAGCGACAAAGGCGTCTTCTAAGGAATCGGCCTGGGTCATGTGAATCAATTCATCGGGTGAGCCATCGGCCACCACTTCACCATGGCCAATGATGACAATGCGCTGACACAAAGCCGCCACTTCCTGCATCACATGGGTGGATAGAATGACCGCGCGACCCTGGGCCGCCAAGTCGGCGATAAAACGCCGCAGCGCGCGAATACTCATGACATCCAAGCCATTGGTGGGTTCATCTAACAGCACATTTTGTGGGTGATGAATCAGGGCCCGGCCGATGGCCACTTTCACCCGCTGGCCATTCGAGAAACCCTCGGTATGGCGCTCGGCGATCGTTTCCATACCTAATTGCTCAATAAGCTCATCGGCATGACGGCGAATGGTGGCGGCATCCAAGCCCTGTAAAGCACCGAAGTATTCCAGGTTTTCACGCGCCGTTAAGCGCCGATACAAACCCCGTGCATCGGGCAGAACGCCCAATTGGCGGCGCACTTCAATGGGCTGTTTTACCGGGTCTAAACCATCTACGGTGACTTGGCCCTGGTCGGGTTTAATGAGGCCTGTGATCATGCGCAAACTGGTGGTTTTACCCGCTCCATTGGGGCCCAACACCCCGGTGACCTCGCCGTCGCGGGCGGTAAAGCTCACGCCTTTAACCGCCTCTACCGTGCCGAAGCGTTTATATAATTGCTGTACTTCAATCATGTCTCGCTCCTAACTTAAGGCGTAGGCCCGGTATTACTGAGGAAAAACGGCTCGGGGCCTAAACGCTGCACGCAGCTGCTGTCGATCTCGGCGGGTTTCAGCTCATCGATAAATTGCTCGAGCACCTCAGGCATACAGCCATAGTGCGAAACCAAATGGCCTTTGCCGGGCACTTCAATGACCCGCTGCTGCTCGTATTGCTGGGCGGCGCTGTGGGCATAGGCCGGTGGCGTGACAGGATCCGTTTCGCCCGCCAACAACAAGGCAGGCACGGTGCTTGGGAAAGGTTGATGAAAATCTGCTGGCGCATCGCCATGGGGCCAGACACTGCACGAGGTTTGCATGGCTTGCACCATGATGTCGCCGATAAGCGTATCTTTTTCGGCACTGAAATCGCCTAAGTAAGGCTCGTCTTCAGCGCAAGTTACCGATAACTCCATGCCGCGTGAAATTTGATCCACAATGCCCGAAACCATGGTGTAACCGGAGCTGAATAAAGATTCCAGATCCCCTTCCGACGCTTTGTGCACCATCAACGGAATTAACGATTGCGTAGGCGAACCGTACGACATAAAGCGCAGCGTGGCGGCCAAAGAATTACGATCGGCCAACATCTCAATACGCTCGCCCGTGCTGGTATCGGCAATCTGGATGAGCTTTGGATTGTTCTCTAGCTCTTGGATCAGGCGAGTGTATTCGGCGCGCAGCTGGGGGAACGCTTTGTGGCAACTCTCGTCTTGTTCACAACGCGTCAACACCGCCTCTAAGGTGCGATCTAACTGGCGCCCATGCTCCGACCCTAAAGCCAAACCGGGCGGCACCACGCTATCGAGAATAATGCTGCGCACGTGCTGCGGAAATTGGCGTAAGTACACCTGAGCTGCGCGCGTGCCGTATGAACCACCCCAGAGGTTAATGTGCTCGTAACCCAAAAGCGCACGCACGCGATCGTAATCCTGCATGGCGATAGTGGTGGTGTAAAAACGTGGCTCGCCATCTAGGTTTTCAAGGCAGGCTTGGGTATCGCGACGCATTTGATCCAGATCGAAGGCCTGATTGAGATCTTCCATATCAAACGGACACTTCAGCGCATTAGAACCACCGGTGCCGCGCTGGTCGATCAACACAATGTCGCGGTTTTCGTTGATATCTTGAAAGACACCGGCTAGCAGCGGATAAGCCTCGGTAATTGCCTGACCCGGCCCACCGGCAAATAAAAACAAAGGATCGGGCTGAGGCTGTTTGCCCCGCGCCGGCACTTTAGCGATGCGCAGGCTAATCTTACGGCCGCTGGCGTTATTTGGATCTTCAGCGACCTCCAGGTGGCCACACAAAGCCGAGACCGCAGCGACACCCGGCGGTCCATATAATTCACAAGCTTGAAAATCGACGGCTTCGCCGCTTTGCGCCTGTGCCCCGTTGATTAACATCATGAACAACGAGAGACCAATGATGCCAATATACGAATTGCAATATTTCATAAGTGACCCAATTTAAAAAAGCTTGGTGTGTTCTATACGGTGCAAATCGTGCACGAACAGCCCATAATTCATTCGAGCCCCCGGTAATGCCGGTGTTTACCTCGGTGACCGGGCCCTACTCTTCGGCCCAATCATAGCCCCAGGGTCTGGCACGGCCCAGTGACAAGCGTCACCACTCCGTCATGACCCTTAGCCAATCAATGGAAGCAGAATCACGTGACCGCCGCACTCGATATTCAGCAGCTTCGCAAGGTCTACGCGAATGGGGTCGAGGCCCTGCGTGGTGTGGACTTAACCGTTCAACAGGGTGATTTTTTCGGTTTACTGGGCCCCAATGGTGCCGGTAAATCCACTCTGATCGGTATTCTCAGCTCTCTAGTGAACGCCAGCAGTGGCAATGCCCGTATTTGTGGTTTCGATCTTCATAAAGAGCGTGCCAAAGCCATGGCTCACATTGGCTTGGTACCGCAGGAGATTAACTTTAATCCCTTCGAAACTCCCATGCAGATTGTGGTGAACCAAGCCGGATACTACGGCGTACCGCGCGCCGTGGCCACCGCCCGCGCCGAGGTATTGCTTGAGCGCTTAAACCTGGGCGAAAAAGCGCATTTGATGTCGCGCTCGCTGTCGGGCGGAATGAAGCGACGCTTGATGATTGCCCGCGCTTTGGTGAACGAACCCAAAGTGCTTATCCTCGATGAACCCACCGCCGGTGTCGATATCGAGATTCGCCGCTCGATGTGGGAATTTTTGAGCGAAATTAACGCACGCGGCACCACGGTTATTCTGACCACACACTACTTGGAAGAAGCCGAGCAGCTGTGCCGCAATATCGCCATTATCGATCACG
Source organism: Lysobacterales bacterium (assembly GCA_022360675.1). GTDB lineage: Bacteria > Pseudomonadota > Gammaproteobacteria > Xanthomonadales > Wenzhouxiangellaceae > JAKSCJ01. The sequence continues at coordinate 4,569 of JAKSCJ010000337.1, read as the reverse complement.
GCCAAATCATCGAAAACACCGATGTGAAAACCCTGATCAAAAAGTTGGATGTAGAAACTTTCATCCTGGATCTGGCGCGCCCAGTCAATAACCCACCCGAGCTGGATGGGGTGGAATGTGAGCTGACTGATCCACAAACTCTGGAAATTTCGTTACCTCGCGAGCGCACGGTAAACGATATCTTTGTCCATCTGCAAAGTCGCGATATTCAAGTGTTGTCGATGCGTAATAAGGCCAATCGATTAGAAGAGTTATTCATGCGCCTGCTCAACGAGCATGGCCATAATAGTGCGGAGCGCCAAGCCTCATGAGCCAAGCTAATTCTTCCCACAATGTGGCGAAAGCTCGCAGCCATACCATCAATATGGCCCAGATCACCTGGACCGGCTACCGCACCATTGTGCGTAAAGAAATCACACGAATTTTGCGCATCTGGACGCAAACCCTGGTGCCGCCAGCCATCACCATGACCTTATACTTTGTGGTGTTCGGTGGTTTGATCGGCAGTCGAGTGGGCGAAATGGGCGGCTTCGATTACATGCAGTTTATCGTGCCGGGATTGGTGATGATGTCGGTGATTACCAACGCTTACGGTAATGTTTCGTCGTCGTTTTTTAGTGCCAAGTTCGCTCGTCATGTAGAAGAGCTACTCATCTCGCCACTGCCCAACTGGGTGATTGTGGCCGGTTACGTCACCGCTGGCTCATTCCGCGGCTTGGCTGTGGGTGTGGTAGTGATGATTGTGGCCAGCTTCTTCACTGAGTTTCATATTGCCCATTGGCCGGTTATGTTAGGTGTGTTGTTCTTAACGGCGATCACGTTCTCTGTGGCCGGAATGATCAACGGTATCTTCGCGCGTAAATTCGATGACGTGGCCATTATTCCCACCTTCATTCTCACGCCATTAACTTATTTAGGTGGTGTGTTTTATTCCATCAACTTGCTGCCCGAGTTCTGGCGCAATGTCTCGCAGGTCAATCCCATTTTGCACATGGTCAACGCGCTGCGTTACGGCATGTTGGGCACCTCTGACCTCAATATCGGTATTGCGTTTGCCATTATCTTAGGCTTCTTGGTGGTGCTGCTGAGCTTGTGTTTATATTTGATGAACCGCGGTGTGGGTTTACGCAGTTAAGTACACTCATATTGCTTAGATTCAACATAAAAAAAGCCACTGTAAACAGTGGCTTTTTTATTGGTATCGTTTAGGTTAATGGCATCGCCATCAAGCACTATGTGATTACTGCGGTTTCGGCATCTCGCCTTCGCCATCATCGACCAACAGCTCAGAGCCGCCTTCACTAAGCACTAAACCACTTTGTTTGTCGATAGTTTTAAATTCCAAACGATAAACCCCCTGCTGATTTAACGGCGCACTCCACAATTGCTCATGGGTCGTCTTACCCGCACCCACCGCCACGTCTATAGGATCGATATTTAAAGACTCACCATTGGGGAACAATAGACGATACTCCAAGCGATACTCCGCTTTTTGGTCTGCGTAGCCACTGGCTTGCAGTGCAATGGTTGCGGTTTCGCCCAGGCGCAAAGCATCTTGATTAAAGGCCACAGTGGCAAAGCCAATTTCACCCATAACACGACCAATTCTGCGGCCATTAAATGTCCACCACCAACGACGAATAGTAATTTGCGGTGAGCCGGAAACAAAGGTGATACGAGTGCTATTACCATTAGCAACTTGGCCGCCACGAAAATCTACCTTGCTGGTGCCACTACCGCTCTCTGAACTAAAAGCGCCAAACGGGCCACCACGCGGCGAAAGTTTAACCGCTTGATTAAACTCCACATGTAGATCGTTTGCCATGCGCCCGGTGTTATTGTCAAAAGTAATCGTGCGTGTAGAAGCTGCATGGGCAACTAGGCTGGCTGCACACATCAATAGCGTAAGAAGAATCTTCCAGCTTATCTTATTCATCATTTATTCCCTTTTTCAGTTACCGTATAACATCGCTTTCCAGTTGCTTGATTGCGCTGAGTCGGTTGATCAACTCAGCGACTGTGCCCGTTATTAATATCACTCATCGTTAAATATCGATATTGTTTTTCTGATTTAGAACTAAATAAATATATATCACTAGACCATTAACGAATGCTTTAAAAATGATCAACAAGCTTGATACTTTCTTCTGGCACGCTCATCACTACCACATCAACTCATGCGCATCAAAAATTAAAACGAACATCAGCGCATTGCTTTTAATGCCAAGTAATATCGATTCATCAACAACATATTTTATATAATATAAATAAATGACAAATAATTACTTCACTTGATAATCACCGCTATTAACGACTCACATTATTGATTATATGAACGATTTAAAATTAACAAAAACATCTTTTAAGCATCGAGTTTTCATAACTCCGATATTTTATTTTCATTTTATCAACTCGGCATTTATTGCTTGTTTCAAACCCATTCGATTCCTAGACTTTAGCAACCATTGCTTATGACTTTTTTATCAGTAAGGAATCTGATGATATGTTAAAGAAATTAACACTAATTGCTGGCGCTTGTTTGTTGTTTAGTAGTGCCAGCCATGCACAGCAGTTGGGGAATTTGTTTTGGAATCAAGAGATCGTTCCAGCACCACTCGACGGTGTTCGTATCGACTATAGAGTTTTTGGATCAAGTCCTCTTGCTCAAATACAAGCAGAGTTTTTTCTATCGGGTGATCAAAACCCCAATACTGGTTTATCCTTAGGTACCACGAGCATCAACTTTAGATGTACACCTGGCCGCCTCTGCGCGCCACCTGCGGGTCCGCAAAGTTATTTCGTGCGCTCATTTAACTTACCACCGGCAACGCGGGATTTTTTAAATAATGTACAGAACTCCTGCACCCCTTCTGGTCCTTTCTTTGCGGTGGGAAGCCTTTTAGGCAACCGACAAGTAAGCTTTAACAGCGCCACGTTTGGCTCTAATAAAGCAATAGACTTTTTGTTCGACATGGGTACATTTTCTCCCAGCGTACTGCCGAACAATGGCACCGCTAATGTCAGCTTCCGGGTACAAAGCGGCTGCTTAACTAACCTTCAACCAGAAGTAGCCGTTTTACTCGCTGATTCACAATTCAATATTTTAGGTTTAGTAACAACCTTTCTTGCATCGCCCGGTGCTACGCAGTCCTTTAATCTGAATTTTGGTGCTATCAACCTGCCACCCGACGACTACAATCTTATTTTGTTTGCAGATAGCAGCCAACAAATTGGTGAAAGCAACGAGAACAATAACCTGGGCAGCTTCTCATTCACACTAACGAACAGCTTCCTCAACAATGAGAATGCGTTCAGTAATCGTTCCATTACCGAGTACATCGATCGCACGCCTTTAATCGACACTGAAGAGGTAACATTCGACCTAGAAAACCTCCCAGTACTTGAAGGCTTGATCGATGGCGATATGCAGGAGCCATTAGAGTAAGCATGCTTAAATTAGCTTAATACAAGCTGCCGTAGAAACTGTCTTGTAAAAGACAGTTTCTACAAGCCAGGTCCACAAGCCATTTCTGGCGGGCCTTGAAATTAGCCCATTTCATCCCCTTGCCAGCTCAAGCCCAATGCTTTTGAATAAAACCCTTTCCATTGCACTGGACACGCTTTGCCATGGCTTTATTGATTGTCGCCCCCAACCGCGATACCCAAGCGGTACAAGAACATTTACGCAAGCAAGACCCCACACTCGATATTCGTATTTGGCCTGTGATAGGCAACGCTAACGACATTGATTTTGCCGTGGTGTGGAAGCATCCGCCCGAGTTATTAACCCAGCTACCCGCACTGAAAGCCATTAGCTCGTACGGTGCCGGTGTAGAAGGCATCTTAAACGACCCTCTGCTGCCTGGCGATTTGCCCGTGGGGCGCATTTCTGGCCCACGACTGGCGGCGGATATGGCCGAGTTTGTTACCGCTGTGATCATCAATCAGCATCGAGGTTTATGGGGATTTTACGAAGATCAAAAAGCCCAGCGCTGGCAACCCTGGGCACCGGTGGGTACGCCACGTGTGGGTTTATTGGGCAGCGGTAATATGGGCGCGGCTTGTGCACGAGTGCTATTGAGCCTGGGTTACGAGGTGCATTGTTGGAATCGCTCGGGCAGCGGTGAACTCGACTTGACCTATCACCGGGGCGAGGCGGGTTTACAGCAAATGGCCAGCATCTGCGATTTTTTAGTGTGTTTACTGCCACTCACCGAGCACACCCAGGGCATTTTGAACGCTGATTTATTTGCCCAGATGAAAGCCGGTAGCTATCTGATTAACGTGGGCCGTGGCGATCATCTAGTGGAAGCCGATTTAATAAACGCGCTGGATCAACAACAACTCAGCGGCGCGTATTTAGACGTGTTTCAGCACGAACCCCTGCCCGCCGATCACCCCTTTTGGTCGCATCCTGGCGTTTTAATGAGCCCGCACTGCGCCAGCTTCACCCTGCCTGAAGAAGCGGCGCGATTAATCTATCAAAGCTATTGCCAGGTGCAGCAAGGCAAAGGCCCTTTGGATGCCATTAATCGCCAGCAGGGATACTAAATTCAGCATGGCAAACGT
>JAKSCJ010000242.1 GCA_022360675.1 Lysobacterales bacterium | reverse complement strand
TTGAGTGCTCTGTAAGCTTCGCTAAGTGCCTCGATCAACAAGCCATTGTGGTAACTATATTGGTGTTGATCCACACGCGGAATGCCAATGGCCAAGCGCTGTTGGCGATTGAGGGCGAAGTAATCGTGGGCGCGTTCACCCTGGGTGACATCGGCATCTTGGCTGGTGTAAAACGCGCCGTTGGGGGCGGTGAGAAAATCGTCCACATAGCGCAATACATCGTTCACCGCTTGGCGATAGGCGGGTTCGTTAAAAAGCTGAGCGGCCTGGGCGTAGAGGCGGAGATAACGCGCCTGGGACAGTACGATTTTTTCGTAATCGGGATGTTGCCAATCGCCAAAAATAGAATATTGATACGCGCCACCAAAGGCGGGATCAATCAGCGCCAAGCCCGCATCTAAGGTTTTACGGGCGCGTATCGCGGCTGCGGTATCGCCTTGGCGGGCTTGTTGTAAATCGTATTCCACCGTGTCGGCATCGACGAACTTCTGATTTATCTTCAATCCGCCCAGCTCAGGGTCAAAGCTATCGACATGGCGTTGCAGCAAGGTTTTGCGCGTGTTGGCATGCAGTTGCGGCGAATCACTGAAGGTGGTAGGCAGTAAGCCGCGTTGGCGCTCGGGCGAGGGATCGTCCACGATGGCTTGAAGCAATTTGGCCATGCCCTCAGGGGCGATATAACCGGCACGTTTAACAATTTCGCGCCCGTCCGGAGTCAACACAATGGTGGCAGGCCAGCCCCAGCGGCGATAACGCTCGGCCAAGTCGGGGCGGGCGTCGTGATCGGCTTGCACCGCTACGTAGTGTTGCTCGATTAAGGCTTGCACCTGAGGGTCGGCATAGGTTTTGGCGTCCATCACATGGCACCAATGACACCATACGGCAACTAAATCCAGCAGAATAAATTTCTGCTCGCGCTGGGCTTGTTCGAAGCTTTCAGCATTCCATTCTTGCCAGCTAATGCTTGCCGTATGGTTGGTAGCCTGAGTTTGGGCAGCCTGAGTTTGGTCGGACTGAGTTTGGTCGGACTGAGTTTGGTCGGACTGAGTTTGGTCGGACTGAGTTTGGTCGGACTGAGTTTGAGTGGCGGCGGCGCTGGATTGGCTGGCCATGAAT
>JAKSCJ010000155.1 GCA_022360675.1 Lysobacterales bacterium | reverse complement strand
GATGTGCCAGACGGGCCTGGTGGCCAGTTTAATGTGAGTGGCGGTGGCCCCACCAACGGCACGCAGCTGCGCTTTGGTGTACCCGGTTTTAATAGTTTATGTGTGGCGGTTCCTGGCGCAATTCCTGGCGATAACAGCATTAATCTTCAATTTCGCGTGGCCGATCAATCGGATCGCACCTTCGATTCAGCCCTGGTGCTGGACAACGTTCGGGTCGATACCAACTGCGGTACGCCGGGCACGATGGCGGTACGCCAAATGACTTTGTCGGCCAATAGTCAGGTCGAAACCAAAGACGGCAGCTTGATTGTGCGGTTTGCGCAGAATCGTGCTCCGGCCACCAGTAGCAACGGCAGTCGCACCGTGTTTATTGCCAATGCCGACTATGGTGGCGGCAACCCGTTCTATTTGTCCCAAGCGTTTATGATGGAAGGCTCGGCTTTTAGTCGCCTGACGAATTTCACCGGAGACGAAGTACAAGCCATTGAGATTTCTGCCGATGGCGATTTCGCTGCCATATCGGCCCGGGCCACACCTAACGATAATTTGGAAATTTATCGTGTCAATCTGGACAACGGTGGCATTACCCAAATCACCAATACCTCAGGTTGTGACAACACCTCACCCAGCGTGAATAACAATGGTCAACGCATGGCCTTTTTAAGCACGTGTGGCAGCGACATTAGTGCTGGCTTTAATGCCGATGGTAATCGCGAAATGGTGTTTTGGAACAATGGTAGTTTCATTGTTAATGAAACCACAGCCTGCCAAAGTTTCCGGCCCATTGTGAACAGCACAAATTCCGGCCGTATCGCAGCCTTTGCTTCCGACTGCAATTTCACCGGAGCTAACGGAGATGGCAATCTGGAAATCTTCCGTATGGACCGCCAAGGTAGTGTGTTCCAGCAAATCACAAATACAACAGACAGTGGTGCCGTGCTGGACTCAGTCGATATCAATCGTAATGGGCGCTACTTGGTGTATATCGCGCAGGACGCTGGCGGGCGTTATGTGGTCTTTCGCTACGATAACAACACCGGTATTAGCACCTTCCAGGGCGTCAGCCGTCCCGACCGATTAATAACCGGTGTGCGCATCATCGACACCAACGATGGCGAAGATATTTTTTACGAGGCTTTGGATTTATTCGCTATTCCACCCACGCCAGGCAGCCTCTTAGGGCATATCGATGTGCCCTCGCAAATCGTTACCGAGGGCATTGCTAACAGTAATCTATCGGGCATCACTGGCGCGCGTATCGGCGGTGTACCGCATTTCTATTTCTCGGTGACCGACGATTTAGTCAATATGAACGGCGATACCAATTTAGAAATCTTCGAGGGGAGGGTGGAGTAATGAAGCAACAAACGAAACCCTTACTCTTAAGCTCGCTGCTGTTGATTTCATTGAATGGATGGTCTGGCAGCCTCTGGGCCCAGCGCAGTGTGGAATTTGCTGAAGATACCTTTGGCTATACCCTGCGCAATGACGCCCAATGTGCCTATCAGTGGTTAGATATTTCCGCCACGGGCCAAAGCATTACGCTACAAGCCAGTGGTGCGGAGCCTGCCGACGATGACGGTGGCGCGGTGATCAATCTGACCGAGCCGTTTGAGTTTTACGCAACACCGTATCAACAGGTGGTGGTTTCGAGTAACGGCTATATTGCCTTTGCCGATAGCTTGCAAGAAGAAAACGGCGCCGATTACAGCAACGATTGTCCATTACCGGCAGTGCCCGATAACGGCGCGGCTCGTTTAGGGCGAATTGCAGTGTTCCACGACGATTTACAAGCAGGCAGTGGCGGACAAATTCGTCATGCTTATCAAGCCAGCTGCCAGCGGCCTGGCCCCGTGGCGGGTGAGTCGTGCACGATTATTCAATGGCAAAACTGGGATTACCACAACAACACCGGTAGCAATATTGCCTTCGAGCTGCTGCTTTATCATCATAGCCGTGAAATCGTGGCGCAGTACGATAACTCAGGCGCGTTAGCAACACTCAGTGTCACCATGGGTATGCAAAATCCAGCGCTTAGCAATGCGTCGATGTTTCAGTGTAATCAAGCCATGGCGCTACCTAGCGAGGGGCGTTGGTGTATGGCGTCGCCCCAAGATCCTGAGTCTTTACTGAGCACCGGCTTCGAATAGCGGTTGCGGTGCAGATGCCGGGCGGCGATTCCAGTATAATGCCGCCGGCGATTCCAATAGAGCATAAATATGGAACAGGTTTTTGAATTTATCGGAAACCACCCTCTCATGGTGGGTGGTTTCGTCGTATTGTTGATACTGTTAGTCGTAACCGAAATCGGCCGCTTACGCCGTGGTTTTCGTGAGATTGGTTCCGCTGAAGCGGTGGGCCTGATTAACGCTGATGCCTGCGTGATCGATGTCTCTGCCACTGCCGATTTTGAGAAAGGTCATATTATCGGTGCTGTAAATGTGCCAGTCTCCCAGTTGCAAGAAAGCAATAAGCAGCTGATGAAGCTCAAGAATCGCCCGGTTTTGGTGTACTGCCGCAATGGCGTGACTTCCAACCAGGCCGCTTTAAAGCTGATTCAGCTGGGCTTTAATCCTGTGACGGTCTTACGTGGCGGTATTTCCCAGTGGGAAGCCGATAAACAACCCGTCACACGGGGTAAGTAGTCTCCTGATAAGCTAAGCGCCGCTTGATGCCAGCTTCGCTGCACATCGGTCCTTTAAGATACTGGCCCTTGATTGGCGGGTATTGTGTCCGTACTATCGTGCCCCCATGTGCTCCATCATTGGGTCAAGCTTTTTTAGTGTGTTGTGCGCTTTAAAGGCTTGCGGGGTACGAGCGGCCAAGCGTCAATGGCGTAGCTTTTTAGGCCGCGCACTTTCTTTCATGATCGGCTTAGTGCTCACACCATGGCGTGGCTTGTGGTTGCACCTTGAGCTTTAGTGCTAATCCGATTGACGCAATTTCATTTTGAACAGGTTTTAAAACAATGGCAGAAGAGCAGAACAACCCGGAATTTGGTGCAGAAGCAGCAGCAGCCGAAGGGCAACAAGGCGGTCAATTCCAACTGCAAAAACTGTACTTGAAAGATTCTTCTTTTGAAGTACCGCATGCACCCCAGGTTTACCAAGAGCCTGCTGGCCAGCTGGAATTAAAACTGAACATTCAGCAAAAAGCTGAAGTTCTGGCTGAAAACCAATACGAAGTCACCCTGACCATCACCGTGACTGCCGTTTTAGGTGAAAAAACCATTTATCTGTGTGAAGTTCACCAATCCGGTATCTTCCTGATCGACGGTTTCCCCGAAGCGCAACGCAATGCAGTGATCAATATCCTGTGCCCCACCACGCTGTATCCTTACGCGCGTGCACAGATCACTCAGCTGGTTGCTGCTGGCGGCTTCCCGCCCGTGGTTCTGCAGCCCATCAGCTTCGATCAAATTTACGCACAACGCTTGCAACAACAGCAGCAAGAAGCTGCGCAAAGCGCGTAAAGGCGATCTATGCCTGCTGCGAACAGCGAAATGGCAACCACTCCGGCGACCGTTCTCGTCGCCGGAGCTGGTTCTTGGGGCACCGCAATCGCGATGCAACTGGCGCGCAACGGTCACCGCACCCTGTTATGGGGGCGTAACCAAGAGCGCATGAGCAGCATGGACGCAGCGCAAGAAAACACTTTTTACCTGCCGGGAATCCCATTCCCTGATCTGTTGCAGGTTGCTCCTGATATCGAGGCCGCGCTTAGCGCCGCCGATCATGTCATTTACGCCGGGCCCAGCCATGGCTTTGTGGCCATGACCGAGGCATTGAAAGACCAACTCCACCAAGTGAGTGGCTGGTCTTGGGCGTGTAAGGGCTTTGAGCCGGGCAGTGGCCGCTTACTCCATGAAGTGGCTGCCGATATTCTGGGTGAAGATATTCCTCTAGCGGCACTGACGGGCCCCTCTTTTGCCCGTGAAGTGGCCGAAGACCGCCCCACAGCAGTCACTATCGCGGCCTCCACCGAAGCCTATGGCGAAAGCCTCGCTTCACTCTTCCATGGAGGTTCATTCCGTGCTTACTACAGTGACGATCTCATTGGTGCAGCCCTGGGCGGTGCGGTGAAGAACGTCCTGGCGGTGGCCACAGGGATCTGCGATGGTATGGGCTTGGGCTTGAACGCCCGGGCTGCGCTCATTACCCGTGGACTGGCTGAAATGATGCGCTTAGGTCAAGCCATGGGTGCCGATCCGCGCACACTGATGGGTTTGGCCGGTTTGGGCGATTTAGTTCTGACCTGTACTGGGGATTTATCGCGCAATCGTCGTTTAGGTTTGGCTATGGGCGAGGGCGATAATATCCAACAAGCCTTAGAACGTATAGGCCAAGTGGTGGAAGGTGTGAAAACCGCCGCCGAGGTCTTTCGCTTAGCCCAACGTTTTGACGTGGAAATGCCGATTTGCGAGCAAGTTCACGGCATTCTCTACAAAGAATGGAACCCGCAAAAAGGCCTGGGTATTTTGCTCAGCCGTGAATTAAAGCGCGAGCATTAAGGCTTCGTCTGCGAGTTTCAACACCTGTATGGTGCCTGCTCCCGGTACACAAACCCTTATTTCCCAATCACCGGCAAGACTGAGCGTGGCTCGGTGTGGTGTTTTATGGGTTTGGTTGGCTTATTCGAAACCGGCCTGACGCCAGGCCTCGTAAATGGCGATGGCGGCTGAATTGGATAAATTCAGGCTGCGTGCGCCGGTGCGCATGGGAATGGTGAGTACGGCATCGCATTGAGCCCTGACTTCAGCGGGTAATCCGCGACTTTCGGGCCCAAACAGCAAAATATCCCCTGCTTTAAACTCAAAATCACTGTAATATTGCTGCCCCTTTGTGGAGAAGGCGAGTATCCGCGACTCGGGTAGTGCTTCGCGTAGTGATTGTAAATTGGCGTGAACCTTCAGGGTGGCAATATCACGATAATCCATGCCAGCGCGGCGTAATTTTTTGTCGTCTAAGACAAAACCCAAGGGTTCGATGAGATGCAGCGGACACCCCGCATTAGCGCATAATCGCATCGCATTACCGGTATTGGCAGGAATTTCTGGCTCGTAAAAAGCCAGCTGAAAACGTGATTCTGGTGCGGTTTTTGACTGGTTCATGGGGTTTTTTTGACGCTAATCTCAGATTGACACTCATAGGCCTTGGCGGTAAAGTTTGCGCTGTCGGCACAAGATATTGTGCCTCTTTGCCCTTCAAAGCACAATTCCTAGTTTAAACATAAAATCAACTGATTAGAGGGTTCTCCGGATGAGCAGCTTGCGCACCGAACCGTTTGTAATGGATTCTGTCGAGATTCCACTGCAGGATGCGTCGTGGGACATTTGGGACAAGAAATATCGATTGAAGTCCAAAACAGGGGAGGTTTTGGATACCACAGTTGATCATACTTGGCAGCGCGTCGCGCGCGCCCTGGCTGAGGTGGAAGCTACACCTGAGCTCACTGAAACTTGGTATGAGCGCTTTTTGTGGGCGCTGCGCCGTGGTGCGATTCCGGCTGGACGCATCACCTCAAATGCTGGTGCCCAGGCGCATAAGCCAGCCACTTCCACCATTAATTGCACCGTGTCGGGAACCATCCGTGACTCCATGGACGATATCCTGGCCAAAGTCCACGAAGCGGGCTTAACCCTGAAAGCGGGTTGCGGTATTGGTTACGAATTCTCCACACTGCGTCCACGTGGCGCTTATGTGTCGGGTGCGGGTGCCTATACCTCAGGTCCGCTGTCGTTTATGGATATCTACGACAAGATGTGCTTTACCGTATCTTCGGCTGGCGGTCGCCGGGGCGCGCAAATGGCCACCTTTGATATCTCTCATCCCGATGTGATGGAGTTTATTCGCGCCAAGCGCGAAGACGGTCGCTTCCGTCAATTTAATTGCTCATTGTTGATCACTGACGATTTCATGAAAGCGGTGGCCGATGAGGCCGATTGGCCTTTGGTTTTCCCCATCTTGAAGAAAGAGCGTGATGAGCTGGATCTCAATGATCCTGAGCAAGTGGTATGGCGTGACTGGCCTATCCAGGAAGGCTATGTCAGCCGTGACGATGGCATGGTGGCCTGTAAGATCTACCGCACGATTCCGGCACGCCGTTTGTGGGACATGATCATGAGTTCCACCTACGACTTTGCCGAGCCCGGTTTTGTGTTGATCGACCGCATCAACAACCTAAATAACAACTGGTGGTGTGAAAATATTCGCGCCACCAACCCTTGTGGCGAACAACCGCTGCCGCCCTATGGTGCCTGCTTATTAGGCTCGGTGAACTTAACGCGTTTTGTTGAAGAACCTTTTACTTCCAAGGCCCGCTTCAATTGGGACGAATACCGTGAGGTGGTGAAAATTTTCACCCGCATGCTCGATAACGTAGTCGATATCAATGGCTTACCCTTGGGTGGCCAACGTGGCGAAATCGAATACAAGCGCCGCCACGGTATGGGTTTCTTAGGCTTAGGCTCCACCTTGGCGTTGTTAGGCTTGAAATACGGTACTTCTGAATCTTTGGAATTTACCGAGCAAGTCGCGCGTGAAATGGCCGTGGCGGGCTGGGAATCGGCACTGGATCTGAGTAAAGAAAAAGGCCCGGCGCCCATTATGGAAGACGATTTCACCGTGACCGGTGAGATGCTGCGCAAACGCCCCGAAATGGTAGACGACGGCTGGAAAGTCGGCGATACCATTAAGGGTAAAGTGCTGCACAGCCGCTATAGCCGTTATATGCAACGCGTGGCCGAGGTGGCACCGGAATTGGTAGCCCAACTGGCCGAGCAGGGTGCGCGCTTTACCCATCACACCTCGATCGCGCCCACCGGCACAATTTCTTTATCGCTGGCCAATAATGCTTCCAACGGCATCGAGCCCAGCTTTGCGCATCACTACTCACGCAATGTGATCCGTGAAGGCCGTAAGACCAAAGAAAAGGTTGAGGTTTACTCCTACGAACTACTGGCGTATCGCTCTTTGATTAATGCTGACGCCGTGCCATTTAGCGAAGACGAAAGCGCTCGTTTACCCGAGTACTTCATCGCTGCCGACGATATCAGCCCCAAAGCGCATGTGGATATCCAAGCAGCTGCGCAAAAATGGGTGGATTCTTCGATCTCGAAAACGGCTAATGTGCCCACCGAGTATCCGTACGAAGACTTCAAAGATATCTATCGCTACGCTTACGAGCAAAGTCTAAAAGGTTGCACCACTTTCCGCTTTAACCCCGAAGCATTCCAAGGGGTTTTGGTGAAAGAAGAAGATCTGGCTAACACGACTTACTGCTTCGAGTTAGAAGACGGCAGTAAAGTGGAAGTAAAAGGTAATGAAGAAATTGAGTACGACGGCGAAACCCACACTGCGGCCAATTTGTTCGAAGCCTTAAAAGAAGGCTATTACGGAAAGTTTTAAGCTTTCACAATACGTAGTTGTGCCGAGTATTTGTGTCGCGCAGCGCTGCGTACTAATATGACATCCGGTGAATATATGCCGCCAAGACTTGGGTTTGGCGGCATATTTGACCGCCTTGGTATCGACCAACGATATGACAAATATCGCATTAATGAACGATCTTTAGGATACGCTCATGGCCATTAAAATTGGTAAAAAAATCACTGCTTACTCAGTGAAACAAGACGATGCAGACGATGCACAAGCGCAAACCTCTGAGCAAAACTCAGGAGGCGAGGATGATCGTGCCAGCGCTGAAATTATTCGCATGCACGAAAAGCTACAGCGCCCTGAAGGTTTTGAGTGCTTAGAAGGCGCAACCTATAAGGTACGTACACCGCTGGATGATCACGCTTTATATGTCACGATCAACGATATCATTCTAAATCCTGGCACCGAGCACGAACAACGCCGTCCCTTCGAGATTTTTATTAACTCGAAAAACATGGATCACTTCCAATGGATTGTGGCTTTAACGCGGGTGATGTCTTCGGTATTCCGCAAAGGTGGCGATGTTACCTTCTTGTCTGAAGAGCTACAGGCGGTATTTGACCCGCGTGGTGGTTACTTCAAACAAGGTGGTAAATTCATGCCTTCTTTGGTTGCAGAAATTGGTGCGGTATTAGAACACCATATGCAAGCGATCGGCTTAATGGAAAAAGAAGAGCTGAGCGAGCAACAACAGCTTTTATTGCAAGAAAAGCGTGCTGAAGCCGATGCGGCCGCGAATCCAGCAGCCAATAATAATGCGACAAACCAAGGTAATAACTACCCCGCCAGTGCTACTTTATGCCATAAATGCAACACCAAAGCGGTGATTGTTATGGATAGCTGCGCGACTTGTTTGGCCTGTGGTTATTCTAAGTGTGGCTAAAATACTTTAGCTTTGAAGAAATAAAAGTTGAAACCATAAAAAAAGCCCGTTGAGACGGGCTTTTTTATGCTTGTTTGGTGATCAGAACTTAATGATTATCTTGATCTTCGTCGGGAATTTCTTCAATAATTTTTAAGTCCTGGGCATCTTGTGGAACGTCGATGACTTGAACGTCATCCCCATCTTTCAAGATGACTTGCTCGGGCGCTTGATCGGCAGACTCTGGTGGGTAAACCGATACGGGCGCCTCTTGATTTGCAGGAACGAAGGTGTCGTTGGCAAAGGCACTCTCCGGCAGATCGCCTGGCATTTGTAAATCCAAGCTTTGTTTGGTAAGCGGAATCAGCTCTTTATCAACAATGGTTTTAAAGACCACCTCTCCGGTAACGGGGTCTTTAATCAGTAATTCACCGGTTTCTTCATTTAATTCAATTTCTTCTTCGCGCTTTTGTTTTTGTTGTGTTTGGCCCAGCGCTTCTAACTCTGAAAGCCCGGCTTCATCGCTTTCTGGTACTGAATTATCGATGATCGGTTTGTTGTTGTTTTGCTCTGCCATAGGTGCGCTCATGGGCGCAGTGCTGCCAGCATTGTGCGATGGCTCGGTTTCCATCGTTGGCGATTTATTAAAAGCGAAATATGCAGCAACACCAGCAGCGATAATCACTACTGGAATAATAACTTTAGTTGCAGTACCCATTGAATTAACCAACCCTGTATTAGTTATCGTCTTGGTTTGTGTGCGAAGCGTAGTGGTATCCCTAAGCTCGTTTCTGGCAACACAAAGGCTAAGCGCCACCCATGCTCCTTGGGAATCGTTGCGATAAGCTGTTGTATCCACCATGAAATATGTGCTGAAACTAAAACCAAGCACATACACAGCGTGGCCATTTTACCCTAAAAAAAGCACCGCATTGTAGCCTCTCAACACAGAGTGTATGAAGTCAGGTTTTATCTCCGCGATACGCATTCGAATCGTTGCTTAAGCTTAGCGTTGAGTCAACGAGGCTTTTCCAGTGACACGGTGAGATTTTCAGCAGAAAAAGGCCCGGAGATTAGAACTCCGGGCACAAGGGACACATCTCGTTAGAGTGCGCTAGACAATAACTGAAGGACTAACTGATGGCGCTGCTTAGAAAGCAGCGATACCAGCTGGGCTTTCACCGGTGAGGAAGTCACCTGGTGCGTTATCGCCATCGACAGTTTGACCTAAGCCTTCAAACTCACCAATGCTGGTCAGGCTGCCATCGCTGTTGTTAATAGCCCAAGCCGCAACGCGGCCCGAACCAGGCAGTACGTTATACAGATAACGACCGTCGTCGGTGATCGCCAAATCCAGCGGGGTCGTACCCTGGCTTACGTTGGTTGGCTGAGTGGTGCCGGCTACTGGATCTAACAGTGTTAAGGCACCATTAGCACCAATGCTGTAGCTGGTGATCGTGCCGGTGGTGTAGTTAGAGCCGTAGGCGAAACGACCGTTGTTTTCTAACCAACACAAATCGATTTCGGTGGGCGCAGGAACGTTCGCAGTGATGGGGTTTAAGGTGCCATCGTTATTGAAGCTGAACGAACCCGCTGAACTGGTTAAGTTCGGACCACCGATAAACAGCGCGGTTAACAGATTACCGTTACTATCGAAGTTAAAGCCGAACGGGCCTGCGTTATCGGTATTGGTTTGTGTAAAGGTTTCAGACGGACGGCCAGTGCGATCCATGCTGAAGACCAAAATACGACCAGGACCTGAAGGGCTAACACCAGGGATGGCACCTTCAGCAGGACCATCTTTTAAGGTAACCACTAAGTGACGACCGTCGGGTGTGAACTGAACTTGTGCAGGGTTCAGCAACGGATCAGGTGGGAAGCGTAACTGGTTGGCTTGAAGGGTACGAGTAGAACCCGGAATAGGGCGCAGAGTACCGCGACTAGACATCCAGAAACCGGTGATGCTGCCGTTACCAGCGCCGTTCAACACATAAACCAAACGGCCATGTTGCGTCACGCTGTTGGGGAAGCGTTGGTTAACCGAACCATCGCCGGTGGGTTCGACTTCCACCAGGGTCAGGCCATCGCGACGAATACGGAATACCGATAAGGTATCGCTGCCCGCATTGGTTGCGAATAAGAAACGGCGGTTTTGGCTTAACCAAACCGAGTGACCTGAACCCAGGCCGTCACCAGCGAAACGAACCGCAGGACCAGAGCCCTGGCCGCCGGTGCTGAAGTAGCCCATTAATTCCAACTCACCGTTTTCGGCGCGATCGAACATGGCAATTTCGTTTGAAGGTTCAGGATCGTTAGGATCAATCACACTCATGTTGGTGTGGTTGGTTCCGACAAAAACTTTACCAGGACCTGCAACGGCAGGAGAGGTTGCTACGATGCCCATCAAGCAGGCGGTAATGGCTGTGCCTACTAAACGTAATTTCATGGATTTCATGAATTACTTCCTTTTGTTTAAGTACTTAAATCAAACAAAAGTGCACCCTTTACATGAGTAAACAATCCTGTATACTATTGTTTATATGAAAGTAAAAAAAGCCCTTTCATATTAGCTGTTTATAATCAAAACAGCATATAGCCAACAATAGCGTATTTGTTTACTTACGCATTGGATACACGGCCCTTTAGTCTTCGCATCAGAGACAAATGGCAGCTTGTTAACAATGCGAAGCCTAAATTTAATCTGTGTCTTCTATTGCGTATGTGGATGGCCTGGGAGTTTTACTTCCGGGCCATTTTTTTATGCGATAAAAAACGCAGAGCTGGGTTTTCCCAACGTGTTTTTTGTTAATTAGAGAATATTTAAGACGCCATTAACTCTGCCGCTCTTCGAAAAAAGAGAGCACTGTTAACGGCTATTTGAACTTCCTCTTGATCTTGCAACGTTGAGTTCCCTTCATGAGTTGTTACTAAAACGACTCATTGCTGTAACGTGATTAAGCAACGACGTTTTATTGCTGATTGATGATTCGCAAAAAACGTGATTAAAGCCTAACTCCATTTACTAGTCTAAGTATGTGCCAATATTTTTAAGCAAGTCGTTGTGCTAAAGATATTCACTTTCATTAGCAAATCGCCTTTGGCTATTTACTCACACTTCTAAGATATAAGAAGTGATTTTCAGCAAAATTCTTACAGTTATTTTTATATTTTTTCTTGTCAGTATAAAAATTATTAAAAAACTATAGCGTTCATCACGGCTTTCTATACGCTTTTAGTGTTTTAAAGTACTTAACTCGCAGTATATAACTTACCGTGCAGGCAATTATACAAAAATAGCAAAAATAGATAAATTTTAATTTGCATTAACAATTGCAAAATATGTGTCGAGGTGTGCTTTTTATTGTGAGATAAATCACACTTGATTTAGGTAAAAGTGATGTGCTGATGGTTCAGGCGGCAAATTAAGGAAAGCGAAAACGGCGGGCTCATTGAGCCGTATATGGTTTCGTGGATGTTTTTTTAAAAACCAATAAAAAAGCAGGGTACACCAAGGCATACCCTGCTTTGTACTCTACTTAAAACCTATCGAGTAGACTTTAAGCTAAGTCTTGGTGCAGTAACTTAGTTACGTACAGCCAGACCATATGAAGAGTAGCCGTTGTCGGCAAAGGTGGGCAGACCGCCAGCAGCACCGGAGAAGCTCAAGCCGCCGGTGTTGTGATCGATCGCGTAGCTTTGCAGCTGGCCAGACATTGGAGTCAGGATGTACAGGTGAGACTCGTCTTTGCTCAGCGCGATGTCAGTGGGCAGACCGGTGGTAGCAGCGGTTTGTTCAACCAACTCGATGGTGCCATCGCGGTTGATGAAGAAGCTGCTTACGGTGCCTTCAAACGGGTTGGTTACGTAACCGTAGCGGCTATCAGTAACACGAATCCAGCAAGATTCGAAGATGCCGGTTTCAACGCGACCGAATACGGTAGCAACTTCAGCACCAACGCCGGTGAACTCGTAAGAGGTCAGGCTGCCGGTGATAGCAGCTACAACCAGGCCCCAACCGTTTTCGGTGAATTCGATAGCGAAGGGCAGAATGCCTTCAGCGTCACGGATTTCAGGATCGCCGATGATGAAACCGTCGTTGTCCAGTTCCCAGCTGTAGATTTGGCCGGTGGGCAGAGACGGGAATGCATCGATAACCGGCTGCGGCAGGTTAGCCAAGCCAGTGGTGTCTTCCATTTCGCCGCCACCAGCGTAAACCATCATTAAACGACGCTTGTCAGAGTCGAATGCGATGTCGCCAGGAGCCAGGTTACGATCGAAGCCAGTAGGAATACCGTCGAAACCGAAGTCAAAGCCGTAGCTCATGACAGGGGTGTCAGACAGGGTGCCGGTGTCGATGTTGCGATCGAAAGCAACCAAAGAACCATCGTCACCACCGTTAATTGCGTACAGTACGCCATCGTCAATCGCGATGCTGGTGGGGAAGGTACCTTCGGTAGATACTC
>JAKSCJ010000434.1 GCA_022360675.1 Lysobacterales bacterium | reverse complement strand
CGCTAACGGCAGCGGCATCGGCTTGCTGGGCGACTTGTTGTTCAAACGGCAGTTGCCAGCATTCGGCCACGGGGAATTGATGTTCGCTGTGAGCCCAGTGTTGTAGTTGCTGTTGTTCTTTGTCGCTTAAGGGATTGAGTTCACCCAAGGTGGCCTCGGGTTGGGCCAGCATTTGGCGTAGCAGCTGCATTAGGTGTTGCAGCATTTGATTCACCGCCTTGGCGCTGAATTTTTGCGTTTCGTAGGATAAACGCACGCCCAGTTCATCACCGGGATAACCCACCACGGTGATGGGATAATTGGTGTGTACCCGGTCTTTACCGCGATCCACATTAAATTGATCACGCTCTTCATCCAAGGCTGCATCGATGGGAGCGTTTTCGAACACGATCAGGCTTTGGAAAATCTCTTCACCTTTGCTCACCTGGCTTAGGCGTTGGATATCCACCAGTGGTGTGTATTCGTATTGACGGGTTTTGATGTTTTCATCCAGCAACACCTTGGCCCAGTCTTTCAGTTTGTCTTGGGCGTTGATTTCAATACGCAATGGCAGGCTATTGATGAACAGGCCGAAGATTTCTTCCACCCCTTCCATATCGGCTGGGCGGCCCGAAGTGGTGACGCCCACCACAATGTCGCGCTCGCCGCTGTAGTAACTCAACAGTAAAATCCACGCCGCCTGTAAGAAGGTGTTGGGCGTAACTTGGCAGCTTTGGGCCAGTGCATTGAGTTGCTGGGTTTCGGCTTTGCTTAAGACTTCCAATTGATGGTTGTCGATGCCGTATTGGCCTTCGTCGTGGGCCGGTGCGGCCAAGGCCAAAGGTGTGGGCGTGATGAAGTCGTGCAAATAATCTCGCCAGAATTGTTCGGCAGATGCTTTATCTTGACGTTCTAACCAGGCAATGTAATCACGGTACGGACGTGGCGGTGAAAGGTGAATCTCACGACCAGCCAACATGCCTTCATAAATGGCCATGAAGTCCATCATCAACAACGAGAAGCACCAGGCATCGGTTAATACGTGATGGAAGCTACGCATGATGTCGTAACGATCATCGCTAATCCGTACTACACGCAAACGGGTGAGAGGGCCGTTTTGCATGTCGTAGCCCTGGGTGCGTTCTTCGGCCAGCATGGCTTCCATGGCGCTTTCTTGCTCGCTGCGGTTTTTATCGCGCCAATCGTAAAACTGCACCGGGTTGGCCTGCTGGCGATACACCACCTGAATGGGCTGACCTTCGCCCTGGGAATAAAAGCCTGTACGTAAAACCGGATAGCGCTGCAATAACACCGACCAGGCCTGCGATAGCAAGTCTTCGTTTAACTCGCCTTGCCAGTGGTAATACTGCTGCATTAAATAAATACCCGAGTTGGGTCGCAGCAGGGTATGCAGTAATAAACCTTCTTGCATGGGCGAGAGCGGATAGAGATCTGCCACATTGGCCCAGTCCAGTTGCACTTCGTCTAAGGTGGTGTCCATGGCGCGGGTATCGCGCAAAGCCAACAGTGGGAAATCCACCAATGCTGCCGGGCTGGGAGTTAATTCAACTAAGCGCTTCAAGATATGGTGTAACTGTTGTTCGATACTTTGATGCAGCTGTTGTAGTTGATGGTTATCGAAAACCTCCAAGGCCGCTTGGCTATGCAAGCTGACCTGGGTTGAATTGGCCTCGGCATTGTCGACTTGCAGATGAACATGCAGTTGTTGTTCATCACTGAGCACAGTGGTTTCGCTTAAGCGTGGTGAGGCTTCTTGCAGATGTTCGGTGCGCGTTGCGATGGACTCGCTCACGCTCAGACCCACAGCGGATGCATCTTGCTTGAACCAACGGCCGCTATGAATTTGCTGATAGAGATTCACCTTGTGCTGACGCAGTTGTTGCAGTAAATCGGTATCGCTTTGGTCAATAGAAAGGTGCGGCACCACCACTGCTTGCTCGAAACAACCCAACACCCGGCTATAACGATGATTACCAAAAGCATCGTGTTCGCTGTGTTCGGGTTTGGGCACATCAAAGTGGGTTTGCGGGCGCTGGCTGAGCTGTAGTGAAAAGCCTTGTGTGTTCAAGCTTTTCGCTTGGAACGCATCGCTTTGCAATGCGTGTTGCAAGGCATAAGCCAGCAGTTGCGACCATTGCAAACGGTGCTTGCGTAGTAATTCGGTATAGTCTGCCTTGGGTGCTTGAGCAAACAACGCTGTGCTTAGTGATTGGCTGGCTTTAGTATTGCTTGAAGCTTTGATTTTTTCGCTTAAGGCCGCAGCGGGCAGTGCACTTAACCAATCTTGATATTGCACGGCTTCCACATGGCGTTGGTCTTGTGGATCGCGATAAAAGCCGTGGAGATGATCAACCAACTCGTCCCATTGGCTATCGTCCATCACCAAGGGATGCACGCGGATGATCAAAGCATTGATGGATTCATCATCGTCGACTGAGCAAATGGCGCAAGCGGCGATTAAGGCTTGGTCTACACGGGATAAGCCGTGCTCCGCCTGCCATTGGCTGGCTTGTTCGGCCAAGGTTTTTTCAGTATCGCGTGTACAACGGCTGAGCTGTGTGGCTTGTTCCACATCGCTCAACGTGCATTGCCAACCGTTTTGTTCGTTGTGACTAAACCGGCTGCGTAGCACGGGGTAGTTGTGTAATAGCTGTTGCCAAGCGGCTTGCAACTGAGTCCATTGCATATCCTGGCAGTGGAACCAGCGCCAGCGGCTCAGTTGGTGGACTTGCTCGTGTTGTAGATAGTGCGCCTGGGCGCTGCTGATGGGCAGTTGATTCGTGGCGGCGGTTTGCTCGTCGGTATCGTTATCATCACGTAAGTCGGGATTCACCACATTGGCCACGGCCGCGATCTCGGCGATGGTTTTATGCTCGAATAACTGTTTGGGCGTGAGCTTAATACCCTGGCGATTGGCGCGGGCGATGATCTGCAAGTTCAAGATGGAATCGCCGCCCAGGCTGAAGAAATCGTCGTGAATGCCCATCTCGCCATCCACATTCAGTACTTCTTGCCAAATGGCGGCCAGCGCGGCTTCCACCGGATTGCGTGGTAAGACTTTTTGTGCGGCACTATTTTGAACGGCCGTTGCGGTTTCCATGGCACTGGGTTGTGGCAATTGGCGGCGATCCAGCTTGCCGTTGGCATTCAGCGGAAAGGCTTCCAACACCATCCAGCGGCTAGGCAATAGGTAATCGGGCAATTGCTGGCTGAGGCGTTGTTGTAGCTGTTCGAGATGCGTCTGTAGCTCGGCGCTGTCACCTTGAGGGTTCATCACATAGGCCACCAGCTGTTTGCTTTCGCCCTGAAGCGTATTGTGCGTGGCATTTTGGGCGGCCACGGCGATATCGCCGATGATGGATTCGGCGCTGGCGGTTTCGCTCTCTAGGCATAACTGACGCAGGCGTTGTTCCAGCTCCAATGGCTCTACGCGATAACCACGAATCTTCACTTGTTGATCCACCCGGCCCAGATATTCCAGGCGGCCATCGGCCCGTTGGCGTACGGCATCGCCGGTTTTGTATAGGCGTTGGCCGGTATTCCCTGAAGCCTTACCAAAGGGATCGGGAATAAAGGCCAGCGCACTTTGCCGTGCCTGGCCCAAGTAGCCGTGAGCTAAGGCCGGGCCGCGTACATACAGCTCGCCGCGCTGGCCGGTGGCCACAGGTTCCAGTTGTTCGTCCAGCACCAGCAATTGGGTGTTGGCAAAGGGCAAGCCCAACGGGAAATCCACGGCGGAGTCGCTGCTTTCGACGCTGTGGCTGCAAATGCCCACGGTGGTTTCGGACGGGCCGTAGTGATTAATTAAGCGCAGAGCGGGCGCTAATTCCCGCAGTTGTTTTAAGAGCGCCGGGCTGGTGGCCTCGCCGCCTAGTATCAAGCTGCAACGGGGTAATACTTGCTGCGCCTGGGCGGCGGCGAGCAAACCCTGCAAATGGCTGGGCACAATCTTTAAGCTATCGATACTGTGTTCGTGCATGTAGCTAGCCACGGCATCGGGATCATGGATGCAGTCGTAGCTGAGCAGATGCAGGGTTTTACCCGCAGCCAGCGTGGCGAAGAGTTGGGTATTGCCTAAATCGGCGGCCACGGTGGCCATGGTGGCCACTTGTTCGCCTAAGTGCTCACCATGGCGCGCCAGGAAACCGGCGCTGTAATTGGCCAGGGCACGGCGCGGCACCATCACCGCTTTGGGCGCGCCGGTGGAACCCGAGGTGTAAATCAAGTAGGCCAGGGTTTCGGCGGGCACCTGAATATTGGGGGCGTGCTGGGGTAGTTCGCTTAATACGAGCGCCGGATTGTGCGCTGCATCCAAGCGACCATCGCGAGCCAGAATAAACTGGGGCAGGGCAGTAACATCAGCGTGGTCGAAGCTGGGTAATTCATCGACCGTACTAACGATCCAGCGGGCCGCGCTGTCGCGAATTAAAGATTCAATGCGCGCCTGGGGCAAGCTGGGGTCGATGAGCACATAGGCAAAGCCCGCCTTTAGGCTGGCCAATAGAGCCGTCATCATGGCGTTGGAACGATCAGCAATGATCGCCACTACCGAACCGATCTCGGCCTTGTTTTGGCCATCGATACTTGATCCTAAGACTTGCGCCAGTTGATTGCTGTTTTGATCGAGTTGGCCATAGCTAAGTGCACCGTGGGCATCCACCACGGCGATGTGATCGGGCTGTTGTTGGATGTGTTGGCGAACTTCGTCCAGCCAATCGTTCACGGCTAAAGTGTCGCCAGCTAAACCAATATCGGTTTGGTCTTGTTGCTGCAAAGCCAATTGGTTAATGCTTTGTTCGGCATCGGCCAGCATGTGTTGCAGCACGCTTTGGTATTGTTTCAGCAGTAATTGGGCGGCTTGGTGGCTGTAATGTTGCAGCTGATACGAGATGGCGATCTCGGCCTGTTCGCCCGGAATCCAAACTAAAGTTAGCGGGAAGTGATTACGGCCGCGATGCACAAAGGCTTCGATACCGTTCTCGTCACTCACCCTTTCAATGCTGTGGTGTACACGGGCGCTTAACGCCTTCGTCGCACCACTGCCGCCGTGGCCTTCTGATGAAGCGCTTCCTTTCGATTGATCCCCCGCTAGTTGATCGAGCGCCGCATCGATGGGGAAGTTCTCGAACACCAAGATGGATTGGAACCACTGTTCTTCTTGATGCTGACACCATTGACGAATCTGCGCCGGACTAATGTAGTCGAACTGGCGCATATCGCTGTTTTGTTCTTGCAGCTGTTGCAACAAGCTGATCAGGCTTTGTTGTGCTTGAACTTGCACCCGCAATGGCAAGGTGTTGATGAACAAACCCACCATATCGTCGGCTCCGTCCAAGCTAGCCGGGCGGCCGTGGGTAGTGCTGCCGAAGAGAACATCATCGCTATTGCTATGGGCTTGTAACACACAGGCCCAGGCCGCTTGGGCCAAGGTGTTGAGAGTAACTTTGTGGCGTCGACTGAAGTCATTTAAATCTTTGGTGAATTGAGTCGACAGTTGCAGGTTTTGTTCGCCATAAGGATGGTCGGCTGCTGCTTCAGCAGTTGGGTTGGTTTTGGCTAATGGCAAAGGCGTTACACCTTGCCATTGGTTTAATTGTTGCTGCCAAAACGCTTGGGCCTGGTTTTGATCTTGTTGTTGCAACCAGGCGATATAGCGGCGGAAGTTGGGTGCTTTATCCAGTTGCAAGGCGTCGATGGCCACACCTTGCTGCAATTGCTGATAACTATGCAGCCATTCACTGAGCAATAAGCCGCTGCTCCAACCGTCGATAATTAAGTGATGGTACGTCCAAATCAAAAACGCACGTTGCTCGGCCACTTGCATCACACGTAAGCGCATTAATGGTGCTTGTAACAGCGAGAAAGTTTGCTGTTGCTCGCTGGTGATGAGTGCTTCTAAGCGGGCTTCCCAGGCTTCAGCGTTGGTGTTGCTCTCGGCAGTCCAGTGCTCCCACTGAATGGGCGATTGAATGCTTTGTTGAATGACTTGTAGCGGCGCGTCTAGTTGTTCCCACACATAACAAGCGCGCAAGATGGCGTGGCGGGCAATGGTATTGTGCCAGGCCTGCTGTAGTAACTCGGGCTCCAGACTGCCTTGCAGCTCGATCACCATTTGCTGGTGATAAGCGCTGGAATCGGGCTCGGCTACGGTATGAAATAACAAGCCTTCCTGCAGTGGCGAAAGGGCGTACATGTCCTCGATATTGTTCATGCTTGCTTCTCTTTAACAGCATTGCTGGCAGCGTTGGCTGCTGGGTCGTTGTTTGGTGCGCTTTGGCCTTGCAGCTGTGCCATCACAGCGGCCAAAGCGTCTTGATTGAGTTGCTTGGCAAAGGGGAAATCACCGGCGCTCAAGCT
The DNA here is from genome assembly GCA_022360675.1 of Lysobacterales bacterium. Lineage (GTDB taxonomy): Bacteria > Pseudomonadota > Gammaproteobacteria > Xanthomonadales > Wenzhouxiangellaceae > JAKSCJ01. The sequence continues at coordinate 1,338 of JAKSCJ010000434.1, read as the reverse complement.
TTGTTCTTGATCGCTCATCAGGTGTTCCAACAGGCTGCGCCAGGCAGACTCGAAGTCGTCGAAGTACGCTTGTAAGCTTTCAGCGCTCCAACAGTTTTGTTGGGCTTCCCATAACCAGTGAATGGCCTGTGGTTCCGGCCACACATGCAGCTTGAGCGCAAAGCCCATCGCTGCATAACGATCACCTAAGCCATGGCAGTATTCGCCGTGGCGTAGTAACACCGGCTGTGGTTTTGTGGCTTCGCTTTGGCTTTGGGTTGGGCGTTGTAGGTCTTTATCTTGGCGACTTTGTTTGACCTGCTCGATGATGTGCGCCCAGTCTTGTTGGGCACTTACTTGTTGGGCACTGAAGCTATGCAAACGCTGCGGATAGGCAAACGCGCCAATGCAGTCTTGCCAGTTTTCTTCAAAGGCATCGTTGTGGCGGCCGGGGCGCTCCAGGTAAGTCTCGAAGTTGGTACTGGGCGCTTGAGTATCGTTGTGGTGTTGCGCACTGACGTAATGCCAGCACGCCTGGGCGGCTTCTAGCAGATTGAGCTTGTTCTCGCTTAAGGCTTGTTGTTGCTCGTCGTTAAGCGAGATACCAGCGCTCATCGGCGCGTGATAGGGCGCTTGCTCGTGCTCGCTATTGGCCTGTGGCCAAGCGTGTTGAATGGCTGTGGGGGCGGTGTTTAACCAGTCGTTGAAGCTGGGGCCTGAGGCCGGTAGTGCATCCTCGGCCACGAGGGCCAATAACTCGCTTTGTAATTGCTGCACACTGGCTTCATCGGCAATGAGCGGGTTTAAACCTATGTAAATTTGATCGCCACTGCGACTATGGCTGCGTTGGCGACCATGGGCTTTTGCAAACCAGAGTTGAGCGCTGACTTCGCTTTGCGTTGGCAACTGCTCTGCTTCTATACGTTCTTCGTGGCGGAAGGTGGCGTTTCCGTCGAAGCTTTGCTGAATGGATGATTGACCATCTTGACCTTGCATGGTGACGAAACACAGACGCAGGCTATCGTGGCGTTGTTGTAATTGCTGCCACGCCTGTTGCCATTGTTCGGCACTGTATTTGCGCGGTGCGTGAATGGCATACCAGTACAGCGTTTGAGTGGCATTGGGGGCGAAGGTCAGCCACTGTTGCTGGGCTGGGCTCAGCGGGAAGTGTTTAGGTTGAGCTTGTAAGGCTTCGGCCAGCTCGGCGATGCTTTGATGCACAAACACATCGCGCGGGCTGATAGTCCAGCCCTGGGCTTTAATGCGCTGCACCAATTGCACGGCGCTGATGGAATCGCCACCCAGCGCGAAGAAGTTATCGTGAATGCCGATGCTGAGCGAGTCGTCGCCGGTATCCGT
>JAKSCJ010000085.1 GCA_022360675.1 Lysobacterales bacterium | reverse complement strand
TTCAAGAACCACCGTTTCGGCGAACAATTACTGCTTGAGTGTATTAGAAAAACAGCGCTTGCAGCCCAACCCGACAATCCTGCGGCGGTCATAGGGCTTTTTGTTGACGCCAAAGAAGGGATTGCTGAGTTTTATAAACAGTACGGGTTTATCGAAGTTAACAGCGAAAAAAGGCAAAGCCTCTATCTACCCATAAAGGCCTGTGTAGAGGTCGCTTTAGCCATGGAAAATGGTTCAATGTGAAAAAAAGCAGCCAAATGGCTGCTTTTTTTATTTCTGTATCACTTTTCATGAAACACTATCTCAAAAAATAGAGCGGTGTTTCACTACTGGTGAGATCCATTCACCGAATCAACACATTAAACATCGAGGTTACTCACGTTCAAGGCATTGTTTTCGATAAACTCCCGACGTGGAATTACCTCATCGCCCATGAGGGTGCTGAAGATTTCGTCGGCGGCTACGGCGTCTTCGATGGTGACTTGCAGCAAGCGGCGGGTGTCGGGGTTTACGGTGGTGTCCCACAGTTGTTCGGGGTTCATTTCACCCAAGCCTTTGAAGCGGGTAAACGCGTGGCCTTTACGGCTTTCGTTCATCAGCCATTCGTAGACTTCTTGGAAGTTTTCCACCGTTTTGGCCTGTTGGCCCCGGTTGATTTGCGCGCCTTCTTGAATCAAACCGCTTAAGGTGTCGGCCAAGTCGGCCAGCAGTTCAAATTCCGGACCAATGAAAAAGTCCATGGGAATATCGCTGGGATGCACCATGCCGTGTTGGAAGCGGCGAATGTTGAGGAATCCGTGGGCCCAGCTGGCTTCGAAGCGTACTTCTTCGGCGCTGCTGTCGTTCATGCGTTGAACAAGGCCGTCGATCCATTGTTGATCGGGCTGATCGCCATCAAACCGTTTATAATCAACAAGTTGGCGCAAAAAAGTCTCATCGTAACGACGGCTTAAACGCTGAATTAATTGCTCGGCCGACTGATAACGACGCAGCACATCTTCCAAACCTTCACCCGTCAAGGGTGGGGCATCGGCGTCGAACACAAAAGTGGCATTATCCACGGCGCGGGCCAATAAATAATCCATCAATTCACGTTCGTCTTTTAAGTAATGCTCTTGTTTACCGTGCTTTAGCTTGTACAACGGCGGTTGGCTGATGTAGATATGACCGCGCTCGATCAGCTCGGGCATTTGACGGTAGAAAAACGTCAGCAGCAGGGTACGGATGTGCGAGCCATCCACGTCGGCATCGGTCATGACGATAATGCGATGGTAGCGCAATTTATCGGGATCGTAATCCTCTTTGCCGATGCCACAGCCCAGCGCCGTGATCAATGTGCCCACCTCAGCGGAAGACAGCATTTTATCGAAGCGGGCTTTTTCCACATTCAAGATTTTACCTTTCAACGGTAAAACGGCCTGAAAGCGACGGTTCCGACCTTGTTTGGCCGAGCCGCCTGCGGAGTCGCCCTCCACGATGAACAATTCAGAAAGTGAAGGATCTTTTTCTTGGCAATCAGCCAGCTTGCCCGGTAAACCGGCGATATCCAGCACGCCTTTGCGGCGCGTCATTTCGCGGGCTTTACGGGCGGCCTCGCGGGCGCGGGCGGCTTCCATCACTTTGGATAAAACTGCCTTGGCCTCGGCCGGATGCTCTAAGAAAAAGGTTTTCAGGTGCTCGCTCACGGTGGCTTCCACCACTGGGCGCACTTCTGAAGACACTAATTTATCTTTAGTTTGTGACGAGAACTTAGGATCGGGCACTTTCACCGAAAGCACCGCAATCATGCCTTCACGGCAGTCATCGCCTGAGACCGACATCTTGGCCTTTTTCGCCAAGCCCGATTCTTCTAAATAATGAGAGACGGTGCGGGTCAAAGCGCCACGGAAGCCGGCCAAGTGAGCACCGCCGTCGCGCTGGGGAATGTTATTCGTGAAACAGTACACGCTTTCTTGGTAAGCATCTGTCCATTGCATCGAGACTTCCACTGAAATCTCGTCGCGCTCGGCCGAAAAATGGAACACGGTAGGATGCAGCGGCGTTTTGCTGCGGCTTAAGTGTTCCACGAAAGAGCGAATACCGCCTTCATATTCAAAAGTATCGTCTTTTCCAGTGCGCTCATCATGCAGATCAATACGCACGCCCGAGTTCAGGAAAGATAACTCGCGCAGGCGCTTGGCCAGGATGTCGTAATGGAATTCGGTATCGGAGAAAATCTCGGCGCTGGGCTTAAATTTAACCTCGGTGCCGCTATCTTCGGCATCTTCCACATCGGCTAACGGTGCTTGGGGCACACCCAGCACATAGCGTTGCAGCCACAGGCGACCATTACGGCGAATACGCAAGGTGAGCTTTTCGGACAGTGCATTCACCACCGAAACACCCACACCGTGCAAACCACCGGATACTTTGTAGGAGTTGCTGTCGAACTTACCGCCCGCGTGCAGTACCGTCATGATGACTTCTGCCGCCGAACGACCTTCTTCAGGATGCATATCCACCGGAATGCCACGACCGTTGTCGCTTACACTGATGGAATTATCGCTATGAATGGTGACTTCAATGCGGTCGCAGTGGCCGGCTAAGGCTTCGTCGATGGCGTTATCCACCACCTCGAACACCATATGGTGCAAACCGGTGCCATCATCGGTATCACCGATGTACATGCCCGGACGTTTGCGCACCGCATCCAGGCCTTTTAAGACCTTGATATGAGAGGAATCGTAGCTCATGCCTTTCCTGAAATAAGACGAAGCTATGATTATAGCATTGACGAGACCTGGCCTTGTTCCACGTGGAACATCTGGCCACTTTCTCGCTTTACCGCCTCAGTAAAGGGCTCGGGCCAAGCCACCGAGCTGATCCAAGTTTGTAGTTTGGTGGAAAGCAGCCATTCCAAGGTTCGTTGGGCGTGGGCTTCATCTAATTCGGATGTGAGATCGTCGAGCAGCAAAATAGGAGACTGATCCAGGCGGTCTCGCCAGAGATTCAACTGAGCCAGGATCAACATTAATGCTGAAATTTTTTGCTGCCCACGCGATAGCATGGCCTGGGCTTTGCTTCCTTTTAATAAGAGCTTTAAATCGTCGCGATGGGCGCCCGAACGGGTGGTTCCCATTTGACGGTCGTAGGCTAGCCCTTTGTGCAGGCTTTCTTCCAGGCTCAATTCTGCCTTCCAGCCCGCTTTAATATCGATATCCAGATCCACCAAGGCGGGGGCCAGTTCCGGCACAATGGTTTTCCATTCTTCACGCAGCTGTTCCACGTGTTGTCGACGTAATTCGTGGAGTTTTAAGGCCAACGGAACGTAAACCTGATCGAGAATCTGAATCATGCGATCGGGACTATTATTTTTCAGCGCCGCATTACGTTGTTTAAGGATTCGATCGTGTTCACGCCACAACTGCAAAAATTGTGGTTCCACGTGGAACAGTCCCCAATCTAAATATCGACGCCGCACTTCAGGCGCGCCAGAAATTAATTCTTGAGTGGTGGGTTCGAAAATCGTAATGGGCAGTAAGTGCGCTAGTTCGGAGAGCTGTTTAACGTCTTCGCCATTCAAACGTGCCATCCACTGGCTGCGTTGGCGTTCGTAACCTAGTTTGTGAATTTTAGGCGCTGAACTTTGCATATCGTTGCCGAAAAGATCCGCTGCGGGCTTTTGGCTCGATTCAATTTCCATCAGGATACGGAAAAATTTGTTTTCTTTCTGAATGCACTCAGCCACTCGTTTGCAACGAAAAGAGCGCCCCCGGCCCACGACAGCAATAGACTCCAACACGCTGGTTTTGCCCGCACCGTTATCGCCCAGCAACACATTCACGCCAGTACTGGGCGCTAATTTTAGTTGGGGAATATTACGGAAAGCTTCCAGCTGTAGTTTTCGTAGGCTCATGAACGGACAGTCCTCAGATTCGAGGCAGCAGCATAGCGTGTTCATCGTTGAGAATCACTAGGCACAACATAGCCCACGCAAGCTAGAGAAAGTCGATGGTTCGAAATAGCCGGAGTAGGCGGTATCAACACATAAACTTTCGTGTTCCACGTGGAACATTGATTGAAGAGAAGGGAGCAGGCCTGACCGTATATAAAGCTACCGACTGAGAAATGGCATGAAAAATTAAGTAAAGCAGAGAAACGAGAAAATTATTGTCAGTAGAAAGTTAATCAATGTATGGGTATGAAAAGTCGGTTTAGATGGAGCAATTGAGCACTTGAAGCGCCGGGTCGATACTCGTGTTTCTACAAGTCAGGATCGTCGACTGGAAATGTGTAGCCTGCAAAAAACCACGAGAATCTCGATGACCTTGGTTAATAAACGCTATTTAATCGGTAGATTTCACGCAAAAAAACGGCGCCTTAAAAAGACGCCGTTTTATTATTGCTTCTGGAAAAGCCGGTGCGCAGCTTAGCTAGAGCTTCAGCGGCATAATAACGTGGCGATGTTTAGGATTATCGGCTGCCGTTAGTAAACAACTGCTGTTGGGGTCGCGCAGCGCCAAGTTCACGCGGGCGCTTTCCAATGATTGCAAGGCATCCAGCAAATAGGTCACGTTAAAGCCCATGGACAAACCGCTAACGCCATGTTCGGCTTCCACTTCATCCACCGCTTCTTCTTGCTGCGGATTATGCGCGATGATCTTGATCTTGCCGGGTTCGAGTTCCAGCCGCACGCCGCGATATTTTTCGTTCGACAAAATCGCCGCGCGTTGTAAAGCACTGCGAAGCTGTACGCGGTCGACATCGACGATTTTATCGTTACCCACCGGAATAACCGCTTCGTAATCGGGGAAGCGACCATCGATCAGCTTTGAGGTTAAGCGCATGCTGCCTTTTTGCAGGCGTACATGGCTACGACCCAGCGCTAAACTCACTTTGCTTTCGTCGTTCGATAACAAACGCGCCAGTTCTAATACGCCTTTGCGCGGCACAATAATCTGGCGGGCCTCAACCACAGCTTGTTCGAGCACCAGATCAGACAAAGCCAGGCGATGGCCATCGGTGGCCACGGCACGCAACATATTGTCTTTGAATTCCAGCAACAAACCATTTAAGTAATAGCGCACATCTTGATGCGCCATAGCAAAGGAAGTGCCGCCGAGTAATTCGCTAAGATCGGTTTCGTCCAGCTGGGCTTCAGTCACTGCATCCATTTGCTCGCTGCTGGGGAATTCAGCGGCGGGCAGGGTGCTTAAAGTAAAACGACTGCGGCCGCTGGCCACACTCATTTTTTCGTCATTCAAATCGAATTTGATGGATGAGCCATCGGGCAGGGCACGACAAATATCGAACAGCTTGCGGGCGGGAACGGTAATCTCGCCAGCCATTTCGATATCTGCATCCACACTGCCAGTAAGCTCGACTTCCATATCCGTACCGGTGCAAGTCAGTTTTCCATCGGCAGCGTGCAGCAGTAAGTTCGCTAGCACCGGTAATGTCTGCCGTCGCTCAACGACGCCTACCACCAAATTCAATAAGGGCAGTATGGCCTCACGTTCCACTCGCACCTTCATTACTAATAACCTCTTAAATATTTATTTAAGTAGTAGTTATAGGCTGCATTGTTTTCTGTGGAAAAGTTTTCTTTTCCTTTTTAAACAATAACTTACATCGCTATTGCGGGATGTCAGCCCTGTGTTGGCACTGGGTGCCAATTGTGGATAAGCTGGGTATGAAATTTCTCCCCCGAATTTATCCACAACTCACCCACAATTTGTGGATGCACTCTTGCCAAGGATATTAACCGCCTAAAGCTTGTTTGTAACGGCTTTTCAACGGTTTGCTATCTTAGCTGGTTAATTCGCGAATCAAGCGTGCGCGATCTTCGCGAATGGTGTGTTCGGTTTCGCTTAAATTGGCGATGGTGCGGCATGCATGCAGCACCGTGGTGTGATCGCGGCCGCCAAAGGCATCGCCAATCTCCGGCAGGCTGTGGCGGGTGAGCTCTTTTGCCAAGCTCATGGCCATTTGCCGTGGACGTGCCACCGAGCGGCTACGACGCTTCGAGAGTAAATCGCTGACGCGTAACTTGTAGTACTCGGCCACAATGCGCTGAATGTTCTCGATGGTGATGGCCCGCTCATGTACGGCCAGCAAATCGCGTAGGGTTTCCCGCGCGAAGCTTTCGTCGATGGGGCGGCCGGTAAAGCGTGAATTGGCGGCCAGGGTATTTAAAGCACCTTCTAAGTCGCGCACATTAGAGCGCACGCCTTTGGCCACCAGCGCCGCCACACTGGCGGGCAGCTGGATATTTCGTTCCATGGCTTTGTTCATCAAGATCGCCACCCGGGTTTCGTAATCGGGGGGTTCCACGGCCACAATCAAACCCCAGCCAAAGCGCGAACGCAGCCGTGCTTCGATGCCGTCTACCTCTTTGGGGTAGCGATCGCAGGTGAGGATGATTTGTTGGTTGCCTTCTAACAAGGCATTGAAGGTGTGGAAAAATTCTTCTTGAGAGCGCTCTTTACCGGCGAGAAATTGGATATCGTCGATGAGTAGGGCATCCATGGAGCGATACCAGCGCTTGAATTGATCGATAGTGCCGCGCCTAAGCGCTTGGATCATGTCGTTAACAAAGCGCTCGGAGTGCAAATACAAGACGCGAGTATTGGGAAACAGCTCGCGAATAGTATGACCGGCGGCGTGCAGCAAATGGGTTTTACCCAAACCCGTGCCACCGTACAGCAACAGCGGGTTATTGCTGGGGGCGCCCGGCTTTTGCGCCACCTGACGGGCGGCGGCATGGGCTAACTCGTTGGATTTACCCTGCACGAAGTTATCGAAGCGAAAACGTGCGTCTAAACCATGGGCCGAGGCGTTGTTGTCGGGTTCCACCACTTGCACCTGGGGTGCTGGATTGGGGTTCACCATGGCCGGCGGCGGTTCGGGTTCGCTGCGCTCTCGGCCCAGAGTGATGCGCACGCTCTTGCAGTGCTCATCAATACTGACAATCACCTCGTGGATCATGGCCAAGTAGGCGCTATTGACCTGTTCACGCACGTAATCATTAGGCGCTTGCAGCTCATACATACCTGGCGACTCGTTCTGCAAACGCAGCGGACGCAGCCAGGTGTTGACATCTTCGGGTGGTAGTTGACGTTCTAAACGCGCCAGACAGCGCTGCCACATTTCCTGCATGGTCATATCAAGTGCATAGTGCGACGGGTTGTGCCCGACACTGTTGTAGTCATTTTTCGCTCACCATCCGGGTAACACGAAACCAGGAATCGCTCGCTTGTGATGCTTGCCTTAACGCAGCACAACTTGTCGATTAACTTTCGGAATAGCTAACAGCAGCACAAAAAGCGCTTAAATCTTTGTAAGTGAAGTGCATCAGGCTACAAGCAATAGCGGCAGGGGCGCAGGGTTGAGCTTTCATCCTGCGCTACCTTGCGGCCATTGAAAGTGCTTGTCAGGCGCTTCAACTCAAAGTACTGTATAAATGAACAGGTTCGGTTCGGGCCCTACAACGTATCAACCAACGTATCAACATTTGGGCCGCTCGTTCATTAACCCATGCTGATCAGCCTGCGGCAACCATCAGGGCTGGCTAGCTAATCGATAAAACATAGGCGTTAACGCCATTACACCAGTATCGGCGCTGTCAGTACAGGGCGAAGCGGGTTTGTATGACGGTAATATTTGAAAAAGCAGGGTTTAAATCCGACGAACTCGACTATATCTGCATTGCTGTCAGTGGGTATTAACCTGCGACGGTTAGGTTTAGCGTCTTGCTGTTTCGATAGTGACAACGCCTTGGCGTAGTCGCTTTGGTAACCGTGCGCCAAGCATGATAAAGCAGATTGCTTGACCTGACCAGCAAATCACAATACCATACTTGGTTCTTTGTCCAGCGACAACGCTTGTTGTTGTCCATCCGAAGGCAGAAGTCATGAAACGGACCTATCAACCCAGTAAAATTAAGCGTGCAAGAACCCACGGTTTCCGTGCGCGTATGTCCACCCGCGGTGGTCGCGCGATACTGAATGCCCGTCGGGCGCGAGGACGCAAGCGCTTAACTCCTTAAAGTTGGCAATGTCACATTGTCGGCGGGGCACCACCTTTCCGCGTGCTGTCCGCCTTTTAAACTCCGGAGATTATCAAGCCATATTCAAACGGCCGGTCGTTTATAACGACCGGCTGTTTCGCGTCTATGCCCGCGTTCTTGGTTCGGCTTCCCGCTTAGGGTTAGCCATTAGCCGCAAGGCGGCACCGAGAGCCGTGGATCGAAACCGTATTAAACGCCAAGTGCGAGAAGCTTTTCGCCATCACCGATCGGCATTAGATGCCCGTGGTGGGGTGGAGTTTATCGTGATGGCCAAGCCCGATGCGAAAAGCGCCAGTGGTGCTGAGCTTCGGGATGCAATCACAGCTTTATTCAATCGTGCCGCGTCACGCGCGCGGGCCGTAACGGAAGAAGCCTGACATGTCGAATACTCGTACCGTACTGGTGCTGATGTTGTCTCTGATGGCCTTTATGATGTGGAATCAGTGGCAACAAGATTACAACCAGCCCACAGCTCCCCCTCCGCAAGTTAATGGTCAGACGAATACCGTTAGCGATGTGCCCGGTGCTGCGGCAGCCAATGCCGATATTCCCACCGCGCCCACCACCGCCAGCAACACCGTCAACAATGTTGAAACCCCTGTGCTTGCGCAAATGGGTGGCACGGGTGAACGCATTGAAATTACCACCGATGTATTAAAGGTGAGTATCGGCACCCAAGGCGGCACCATTTTGCAAGTGCAGCTGCCTGAATATCCGGTGGCCATCAACGAGCCCGATGTTCCATTTACGCTATTAGAGCAAGAAGGCAACCAGTGGTTCTTGGCGCAGTCGGGTTTGGTTAGCGACGATAGCCCAGCGCCCAATCACATTGAAGTTTATTCAGCCCAGCAAGCCAGCTATTCGTTAGATAATGGCGACGAGTTGCGCGTACCTTTGGTGTGGCAGCAAGGTGATGTGCGAGTCACTAAGTGGTTTATCTTCAAACGTGGTCAGTACACAGTTGAAGTGCAACACCAGGTCGAGAACTTGGGCGCGCAAGATCTGCACATGGCGCAGTACACCCAGTTTCAACGCACACCGCAAGCCGGTGGTGGCGGCAATGGCTTTACTAATCCAAAAGCCTATAGCTACTTTGGTGCTGCGGTTTATGATCCGGAAGAAAAATTCGTCAAGCTGCCGTTCGATGAATTCCGTGATGAACCCTACGATCGCCTGATTCAAGGTGGTTGGTTGGCCATGGTTCAGCACTATTTTGTGGCGGCATGGATTCCACCCATGGAAGAAAGCCTGCAATACACCACTCAGGAAGTGACCAGCAATGGCCCGCAACGTTATCGTTTGCGTGCGCTGTCGCCAGCGGTGCAGGTACCAGCCAATAGCACACATACCTTTAATGATCGTCTCTATGTGGGTCCGAAGATCCAAGACAATCTGGAAGGTGTGGCTCCGGGTCTGCGTTTTACCGTGGACTACGGCATCATGACCATCATCGCCAAACCTCTGTTTTACGCCTTGGAAGTAATCCACGACATCGTGCGTAACTGGGGTGTGGCGATTATCGTTTTGACCCTGTTAATCAAATTGGCCTTCTTTAAACTGACCGAAGCTCAGTATCGTTCCATGGCACGCATGCGTAAATTACAACCGCGCATCGAAGCTTTAAAAGAACGCTACGGTGATGATCGTCAGAAGATGAGCCAGGCCATGATGGAAATGTACCGCAAAGAAAAGGTGAATCCTTTAGGCGGCTGTTTCCCTATTTTGATTCAGATTCCGGTCTTCATTTCTTTGTATTGGGTATTGCTGGAAAGTGTGGAACTGCGCCAAGCGCCATTCATGCTGTGGATTCAAGATCTCAGCTCGAAAGATCCTTACTTTGTCCTACCCATTTTGAATGGTTTGGCCATGATCGCCACCCAACGCATGACACCAACGCCGGGCATGGATCCGGTGCAGCGTCGTGTGATGCAAAGCATGCCGGTGATCTTCTCGGTCTTATTTGCCTTCTTCCCTGCGGGTTTGGGGCTGTACTGGGCAACCACCGCCATCAGTTCCTTAGCTCAGCAGTGGTATATCACCCGTCGTATTGAACGCGAAGGCTAAACAAGACACCATGTGCGCTGCCGCCACGGCTCCTGGTCGT
>JAKSCJ010000262.1 GCA_022360675.1 Lysobacterales bacterium | reverse complement strand
CGCCACGTGGTGGATTCGCCAGGCTATTACGCGCTCCATTGCCGACCAAGCCCGCACCATTCGTATTCCGGTGCATATGATTGAGACCATTAACAAACTCAATCGTATTAGTCGTCAAATGCTGCAAGAAATGGGTCGCGAGCCGCTGCCGGAAGAACTGGCGGTACGCATGGAAATGCCGGAAGAAAAAATCCGCAAGGTGCTCAAAATTGCCAAGGAGCCCATTTCTATGGAAACCCCAATTGGCGACGACGAAGATTCGCATCTGGGCGATTTCATCGAAGACGTGAACATTCCGTCTCCGGTGGATTCAGCCACCCGCTCTGGCCTCACCAACACCGTGCGTGAGATCTTATCGGGCCTGACCCCACGTGAAGCCAAAGTCCTGCGTATGCGTTTTGGTATCGATATGAATACCGACCACACACTGGAAGAAGTGGGTAAGCAGTTCGATGTAACCCGCGAGCGGATTCGTCAGATCGAAGCCAAAGCACTGCGTAAGCTGCGTCATCCCACGCGCTCCGAGCAGTTGCGCAGCTTCCTCGATATGGACTAAGCTGCCGCTGAGCTTTAGCACACAACGGCCAGGACTTCCTGGCCGTTTGTTTTTGTGTGTCGGGAAATCAACACTCCGACCAAACCAAAGCCACTTCACAACACACCAGCCCGCCACGGAATCCACAGCGTGCCCAGCTTTTCATTCTCTACGTCATCGCCCAACAGCGCACATCAGCAACGCCTGCATTGGTGGATTGTAAGCTTAGCCACCATCATTTTGCTGGCCTTGCATTGGCATTCTTTAGGTGGCCTCTTCACCAGCGATAGCTTGGGGCTTATTCGCCATTGCGACACGCTGTATCGCCAAGGACAGTTATGGCAATGGATGGGGAATGGCTTTCTCAGCGGTTTATCGGTGGAAAGCAATTATTACCGCCCGCTGAGTAATGCGTCGATTTGCCTGGATTATTACTTTTATGGCGTCGAGCCTTTGGGTTGGCGTTTAAGTCAGCTGGGTTTGCATGCCGTGAATGGATTTTTGGTGTATCGCATCGGTGCCAGCCAGGCAGGCACTCGACCTTACGCCAAAGTAACCGCCGCCGTGGCCTGTGCGCTGTTCTGGTTCAGCCCGGCCACGCCCGAGGTGAGTTTATGGATCGCCGGGCGTTATAACGTCACCGCCACCTTATTCACATTATTGGCCCTGTGGGCTTTATTGGCACAACACTTCTTCCTCACCGCTATTGCCATGGCCTTGGCCCTGTGTTGCAAAGAATCGTCCATGATTCTGCCTGCTTTACTGGCCAGCATCAGTTGGTACCGCAGCGAGTTATCGAATAACGAATTACAAAACCAAGCCAAGCCCAACACCCTCGCGCGTATTTTGAACATGATCCGTGAACTCTGGCCCAGCGCTTTAGTGGGAGCCGCATATTTAGCCTGGCGCTGGTATTTATTCGGCGATCCACTCAGCGTGTATCCCAATGCCGAGGTGGCCTTAAACGATGTGGGTCTGCATTGGTTCGATCGAGTTTTGGGCCTGTTCTACACCTTACTGCCCGATTGGCGCGAACACCCGCTGTTTCTCAGCATTTTCGCCATCGGCCTCATCGCGGCCTTCAGTGCCAGTGCTTATCGAGCTTGGCGTGAAGGCAATGGCGTACTTTTTGCGCTACCCGCTTTTTGGAGCCTTATCGCCATCGTGGCTTTATTGCCCCATTTGCAGTATTTATCGGACGTGGGCCAGGGTTCGCGTTTGTTATACAACGCCAGTGCCTTTTTAGCCCTGGCACTGGCCTTGACCTGGAGCGGAAAAGCCAACACTGAAGCAAACCAAGCAAGTATAAAGCCATCGCCTACAACAGCCGTCAACCGAAAGCCAATACTCGCATCCGCCACGACTGTAGCGCTCTTACTGCTCATCGCTCAGTGGCCCGCGCAACGCGCCTGGAGCCAAGTGGTGCATTATCAGCGCAGTTTGATTCACGAACTGGCTCAAGATCTTCATAGCGACGACACCAGCACCTGGGATTTAGTTTTAGTGCCCGATCATATCGGCAGCGCTTTAGCCGCACGTAATGCCCAAGGCGCACTCGTGCTACCGCCGTTCCAGCAACAAGCGCTGCTCACCCAACGTATTCCGATGGTGCCGCAAGACTTAGCCGATTGGCGCACGCGCCTGCAAGAAGGTGTCACTTGGCCCAGCGCACAGCTTCAACAAAGCAAACAACGCTGGCCCCAGCGTTTGTATTGTGCTGAGCCCGAGCACGGCAAGCTCATCGCTTTGGCGATGACACCGGCAGACTTCCAAGCCGGGCTCCAGTCGCGCCAGGCCTGGTTGAGTTTGTGGCAAGCGGCACTCAGCAATACTGCTTGCGCGGGCTATGTGAGCGACACACCAGAACAAACGGCGCGGGCCTTGTAGCGCGCAATTCAACGTTTTAAAGCGGTGGTATCGGCGGCCATAAGGCACTGAATCGTTTACAATGCCGCCATGAATGCCAGCCACACAAGCACCCAAGCCATGCGCGCTCTTTTTACGCTACTACGTCCGCATCAGTGGAGTAAAAATCTGCTGGTGTTCGTGCCTTTGCTTAGCGCCCATTTATGGATGGATAGCATCGCCATTGGCCACAGTGTGCTGGTGTTTATCGCCTTTTGCCTGGCTTCGTCGTCGATTTACGTGGTGAACGACGCGGTCGATGTAGAAAACGACCGCCAACATCCCACGAAAAAACATCGCCCCTTTGCCAGTGGCGCGCTGCCGTCACGCATGGCCTTTTGGCTCACACCCATGTTGATTCTGGCCGCCGTGGCCATCACCTTCACCCTGCCCGAACCGGCGCGCTGGTTGATCGCCATTTATCTCACGCTGTCGCTGAGTTATTGCTTTATTCTCAAGCCGCTACTGTGGCTGGATGTATTGACCTTAGCCGCGCTCTACACTCTGCGAGTTCTGGCCGGAGCTGCGGCCATTGCGGTGCCAGTAAGCCCCTGGTTGGCCGGATTTTCTTTATTCATGTTCTTCGGCTTGGCCGCCGTCAAACGCTATGGTGAACTGCGCGCTACCAAGGCCAGTAATTTAAGTGGTCGCGGTTACACCGCCGAAGACGCCCTACCGGTGATCTGCCTGGGTAGCGGTTCCACCATGGTCTCGATCATGGTTTTGTCTTTGTATTTAAACAGCGAAAACGTGCACGAACTCTATCGCCAAGAAGAATGGCTGTGGTTGGTGGGCCCAACACTGCTGTACTGGCAATCGCGACTGTGGACCTTAGCCCATCGTGGTGTGATTACCCGCGACCCACTCAGCTTCGCCCTGCGCGATGGCGTGAGTTGGGCCTGCGCTGGTGTCTGTTTGGTGCTGTTCAGTTTGGCAATTTAAAGATTGCCTTTACGCGTTGATTCCATTCGCCCGATTTTGCATTAGCCACCACGCAATCAATTGAAAACAAATAAGAACCGCTCTGACTCGCATTTCGACGTAATCTCACAATCTGCTCTAGACTAGCCTGCAACTGGCAGCAAAATAACGCCAAAAACAACCGCAGGATTGCCATGCAACTACACGACACCATCAAGGCCTACGGCCTCATCTCGCGCCTGAATCATTGGTTAGGCGCCCTATTGGTTATTGTTCTTTTGGGCTTGGGCTTGTATTTCCACGAGATGCCTAAAGGCGAGGAATTAACGTACTGGCGCGGCATTCACATTGGCTTAGGCACCTTAGGCTTATTGTTTTTACTGTTCCGCATCGTATGGCGCGGCCTCAACCGCCACA
The DNA here is from genome assembly GCA_022360675.1 of Lysobacterales bacterium. Lineage (GTDB taxonomy): Bacteria > Pseudomonadota > Gammaproteobacteria > Xanthomonadales > Wenzhouxiangellaceae > JAKSCJ01. The sequence goes on along the minus strand of JAKSCJ010000262.1, from coordinate 77 downwards.
CCCAAGCCGCCCTGCAAGTGCCCAGCCTACAAAAGGCCAGCCACATCACGCACTTAGTGTTATCGCTGAGCCTACTG